>JAFIGB010000494.1 GCA_020831705.1 Candidatus Sumerlaeia bacterium
ACGGGCAGCCCCTGCGCTTCAGCTACGATGCCGGCACCCGCACCGTAAGCCTCGACCGCTTCACCCTCACCGGCAGCAGCCACACCCTCGAAATCCGGAAGTAGGGCACGGAGCGCATCCCCCGAAATCAAAAAAAAAGAAAAGGCGAATCCCGGTTGTTGGGGTTCGCCTTTTTTTGTGGGGTGTTTTAGGGTGATGGGTTCGGGGCCCCATCAGGTTTCGTGTTTCGGGCTGCGTGCCGGGGGAATCCCGTTCCGACCCGGGAGGGCAGCATGCGGGCTCATCACCCCGAACAAACAGGATTCGCAGTGACATCCCGGCACTGCTTCATTCAATAATCCGCTTCAACGCAGCACAGCCTGAACCGCTCGGGCATCTCTTGCCGGTTGTCCGTTGGTGCCGATCGGATAGACTTTATACCACTGGCCGGGGCGGCCATCCGGGTCATCATAACGTGAAGTTTCGCTGCTAAGCTCTGCAATAGCTTCGAACACTCCTGATGCCTGATTGCTCCTGTACACCCGAAACGATGAGATAGATTCCCGGGGTTCGCGAGTCTGCCATGCGAGACTTACGCGGGCCGGATCTGCTTCAGAGGCCTGCCGGGCCCTTACCTGAAAGTTGTGCACAGGGGCAGGAGGCGTAACACGCTGTGGTACAACCATTGTACTTTGCAATACGACCGATTGGTTTCCGGCTGAATCTATGGCCGTTACAGCAAACAAGTAAGGCCGTGAAAGCTCCAGCCCACGGGCAGTAAAGCTGCGGTTATTGGCAGGCAGCGTGGCAAGCGTTACGGCTTGTTCTGAATCATCAGGCGTGATTTTTTCAAGCCTGTAATGGGTAACATCAAGAGAAGGCGAGCTACTCCAGCTGATGTAGGCATGCGTTTCGCCCCTTAGCTCTGCATGAATTGCTGAAGGCGGCTCAGGCGGGGTGATCACCGGTATCTGAAGCCGGGTGAACAGGGTATCACTCACCTGACCGGTACTGCTGACTACTGCAACGCCGTACACAAATGTGCGGCCTTCTTCGAAACCAAGCCCGGAGGGTCCGCGGTCGCTGAGCTGCTGTTCGCTCATGGAACTGCTGCTGAGCTGTGCATACCCGTTTGCTGTATGTCCGGATATCAGGCTGCGGAGCACCCGGTAGCCGCGGAAGTTTTCTGCATCCGGTTCATGCAGCCATTGCAGCGTAACCGTTTTATTTTCAGCGTCAAAAGCTGCTTCCAAAGCATATACAGGGTCTGGCCTGCGAAGATCGGGCACTGCGACATTCACAACATTGCTGTTGTTACTCTCAATACCGTTTTGCCCCAGTACGCGCACAGCGTAGCGGTACTGCCGGCCCCGCATCGGTACCTGATCTATCAAGCTGAATGCGAATAAATTCTCGGGTTCAGGAGTAAGCCGAATCATTTCTTCTTCACCGGCGAAACCACGGTACACATGATAACCTGCTGCATCAACATTTGTACTCGCGGGCCATGTTATTTCAATGGTGTCTTCGCTGATTAAGCTGGCCGTTACGCCGGAAAGAGCAGCCGGGGCAGCGTTATCAGCCACAAAAAAAGTAAGCCGACCGGGCTCTTCTGAGGTTTGGCCTGCAAGATTCTGAGGCTCAACCCAAAATTCGTACTCTGTGTTGGTAGCAGGCACATCAAATGTAATCTGAAACCGGGTGCTGCTGTCGGTTCGGAGCATTACGCCGGGCAGCACATTGCGCTCATGACTTTCATTCGTGCGGCGGAAACGGGGCCTGAAGCGGAATACTTCTTCCGTGCCAGGGGTATTCAGGGCGGGATAGTCCCAACTGAGGGTAACCGTTCTGCCGTCGTTTTTAGCTTCAAGGCCGGTAACAGGCAGGGGCAGGCGGGCTTCCAGCATAGCCTCGTTTTCGAGCACCGTACCGGTCGCAAGGCCAAATTCATTCACCATCACCATACGGTAAGCTGCAAGACGGCCATACGGAGCATTTTCATCTATATACAGGGTTCCCATTGCCTGTGCCAGATCCGGCAATGTCAGGAGGGTAACAAGCGCATCCGCTGTACCGGACCGCATCATCAGGAAAAAAGCCTGTGCGTCGTCAATACCGGTATCACGAGATATGGAGTGCCAGCCCTCTCTTAACCGCATACGAAGCTGACCGCCGTTTTGTACCGGGAAAACGGGTTCTTCCGTGAGAAGCTCCCAGCCGGTACCTTCTGTATTGCGATACACTTTGAAACCGTGCGCGAGCGGCACATTATAGTTGTGGAACAGAAAGACCCGCCCGTCCTGATGTGGTGCAATAACGAGTAAAGATGAACCCGCCTGCGCAGACAAAACTGATTCTGATTGCCGGGGCTGCAGCTGAGTCTGTGTCTGTGCCTGAACGTCTTGCCGGACTACGGTAAGCAGTAAAGCGGCGGCTAAAAGGAAAGATGATTTAAACATAGAAGTATTCAATTACGGAAGCGGGCCGTAAACATCTCTCATAGATGTATAGCCCTGCGTATTGATGGCGCGGAGAATAAGGTACACATCATGACCCGGTAACCTGTCTATGCTCCCGGTATTAATATGAAAAGCAGGCGTAAGCGGCGGTGGCGGACTGTCCGGATTAAAGAACCTATCCACCGACATCTGATGATCCCAGGGGATATCAACGGCATCACCAGCCGGGAAATCTCTTGTGACGATGGTAGGAACCGAAATATCGTGGAAATTACTGCCGTGAGGGCGCTGAATAATTGAGTATTCATAGCCAAGTACATCAGACTCGGGGTCAGAGGGTGGTACCCAAATATAAATATCAATATCCCTCGGCCGGTTTACCCGATGTGCCACAAAAAGGTGGCCAAACCAGGGGACAGTTGGATCCTCTACGGCATAAGGGCCACTGGTATTTATTGGTCCCGGATAACCAAAATTGCTGATCGCTCTGATGTGCACATACATCGGATACTTGTGGTTTCTGAAAACAGGATCTTCAAGGTTTGATGTGATAGTTAAGGGCTGATCTGCTTCATGAATTCTTGCCGCGCCGTTTTGAAACTGTTCAAACGGCACTTCTTCATTTCGGCTAAGAACATATTCAAAATGACGCACACCTGAACTCGGCGGACTGACCTGAACGTTTTGGAAAGCAAGCTTTGCCGGCTCAGTTGGAATACTCATTTGCGCCCACAATGCGTCATTAGGAACGTACGGCATGAAGAACGACTCAGGAATTGAATCAACGGACCTTAATTGGGAAATCTGAACCTGTGAACTGGCCTTATTCCAAAATGGCACGGCTGGCTGAGGGATAAAAGTAAGCACAGGCTCACCTGGCGGGTCTGATTCATAAATAATCGGGTAGGGGGAGGCTGTTGCCTCACTCCTCCAGTTGTCGTTATTGATTACCCTCGCCGACACATAATAGCGGGTGCCCTGCTGCATGGCCTGAAAACTAAAGGGTGCCCTGATTTGCTCCGCGGGTATGTCAGGCAGGCTCAGCCGCTCTCCCTGAAGGTCGGTCCAGCCAACAACGGTTGTATCGCCGGGGCTTGTTCCAAGTGCGTACTGAAAACGCCCAATCCCGGAAACGGCATCATGTGAAGTAAGCCTGATATTGATCTGCCCACGATCAATAACCCAGTATTCGGTTTGTTCCTCGTTGACATGGATGATAAATCCATCCCCCATCTCAATAAGAGGAGCCTGAGGAGGGGCTGCTGAAATTGGCAACACTTCGCCCGATTCGGTTTGTGAGCCGCCCGGAGTTCCGATAGTTGCAGCATTAAACTCATTGAGAACCCGAAAACTACCGCGCCTCACTGCCGGAATACCCGCTGCCCCTCTAACCCGAAAACCTAATGAAATATGTGGATTGCTAAGCGGGTTTATAACTTCTGCGCCCGGAACTAAAGAGGCCGTTAACACAATATTGCTGCCGGTAGCGCTGCCCAGCGTCATGAATGAGTTATCGGGTTCTATAGGCTCGCCATCCTGAAGCGGCAGCCCGATGCGGTACTGTATAGCTGTTTCAATGATTTCCACGGGATGCGTTGCTGTAAAGAAAATCTCAGCGGGCGTCATGCTTTGGTTTGTTGTCACAGTCTGTTCGGCAATAACAGCCGTGATTTGAGGAGGCTGCAGCTGCTGAGAGAGCTGCTGCAATGCCTGCTCGTAAAGGGAAATATCAGGGGCATCGCCAAGAAGCTCTTCTGCATCAGTCATATTCAGGCGCCAGTCCACATAACTGTTGTTCAGATTCCACAATAAAGCTGTAAGATTGGCCTGAATATTATAAAAACTGTCTATCTGACCGGTAAGGGCACGAACGGGCTCAAATACTGTTTCGCGATGCTCATCCCTGAGATCTTGTACCTCTTTCATGTCATTAAGTGCCAGGGCTTCAACTACCGGCAGGCTGTTTTTGTACATATCAAAGTAAAACTGACCATAAACCTCACGCAGCGATTCGGCCCTAAGCCCGACCTGAATGTTCGATCTGTGACGAAGCGCATTAAAAGCAGCCTGTGGTCTGTCGCTTTGCGCGCCGGTCTGCCATGAGGAAGGCTGGGCCGCACCTGAAGCAAGCAACTCAATGAAATGTATCCGCTGTGCGTGGCGGGTGGCTTCATTGTCAACATTTTGCCGGGCATATGGCTGATTAATTTGACTATCCGTTCTGTAATTAGCTACTTTGGTATTCAAATAAGGAATAGAAGCTTCAAAACTATCGGAGAGCTCCCTTGCCCAAAGCGCTTCTGACCACAGGCGTTCTGCTTCTGTGCTATAATAGCGCTCAAAACTTTCAATAGTGTTTCGGAAAGGCTCTGTGAGGCTCATCAGCGATGTTTGTGCATCATCGTACATCAGACTTTTTACAGCGTCAAGATTTGCGGTAACAGCAACAATGCTTTCACGGTATTGCAAATCTGCAAGCCGAAGCTCTTCCAGGTATGTACTCATAAGATTTTGCTGCTGCTCAGCCCGGCCGGTATCAAGACTAAAGGATACTGACTGCAAGGGGTTAGCCGTGGGCTCCGGCCTCACGACGCTGGTTACGGGGTTGGAAGCAAAAGCTTCATCCATCTGATCAAATAATGCTGAGGACTCCTCATACAGCGTAATTGCGGCAAGCAGGTTTTGGTCAAAATCCTCAAACATGGCCAAAATGGTTTCTGCTTCTTCAATAGAAGCAGTGAGCGCATCAAATCCTGACTCAGCCGCTTGTGTTGCCATGGGTTCGAACGGATTTTCAGCAAGGGCGTAATTATTCAAAAAGTTAGCCAATACGGGTGCAGGGGCTCCTGTGTTTCCGCGCTGTAACGCGAGCTGCTTCATGGACGCAACCCAAACCTCACGTTCAGCAAAAGGCTTTCTAAAGAAATTAACACCCGCCCTTACGACTTCCTCTCCGGCCGGAGTTGTTCTTTCCAAACGCGCCCGGTCACGGGCAATACGCGCGAGATCTTCGGCCTGCTTCATTGACTGCGCAACCCATTCCACCTGCTGCCGCAGCCCTCCAAGCCTGCTTCTGAAAGTATCCTGCTGTTCCTTTGCCATTGAAATAAGCGCATTACCACGGTTATTGCCCACGCCACTACTTACTCCGCCCGGGTTTGCTAACTGAAACCAGGCATCTGCACAGATCTGTTCGGTAGTAACAATCAGGTTAACTGTTGAACAGCCCCTGACTGCTCCGGTAAATGCGAACCCGCCCGAGCTTCGCTGGACCAGTGCAGCCGTAACATTGGCACTAACAGTTGCAATGAGAAGGTTTATCTGTGCCTCAAAGCTCAGATATCCTCCCAGGGGCATAGTGGCAAAATCAGCATTAATCGCCCAGAAAGAAAACCCGACTGTTCCGGTAACATTGAAAAGAGGAATGCCGATTGTGTTGGACAGCCCCCCGCTGAACAAAAATCCGTCGTTGCCTCCAAGAATTTCAATTTCCCCTTCCTGCAGCCCTCCAAGTACAGAAATATGCCCTGCTCCTACAAAACCAACGAGAGGGTTCTGATTACTCCGGCTGAGGTAGAAAAACTCCAGACTGCCTCCGGCAGTAAGGATATAGGGCATGAAGAAATCAGCTTCAATACTGATTAATATTGCATTTTCTCCCAGCCCGCCCCGGAGAACGGAAGCAGCGAACTCGCCTGTAGCCCGCATACCCGCCACCTGCCTTGAGTCACCATCCCGCTGCCCCATAAGCGTTGCGCGGGCATCAATATAAAAATGGTGACTCGCTATGCTCACAAATGCCTGACCTTCAACCTTACTGTTGGCACCCACACTGGGACCTATACCAATGTTCCCGTACAGCATTCCGGAAAAAGAACTGCCTGCTGCCTGCTGAAAACCGGCCGGATTTACAAGATCATGGCCAAATGCTGCCAGAGAGGTCCGGACTAAATCAATCTCCTGCTGTTCGGGTCTGTAAAAAAAGCCGCCCCCTACCTGTGATATGGCGATCATATTGGGCACTATTGTAACACCAGCCCCCAGGCTGATTCCAAAAAACAATCCGAAACTGTTTTCCCCGCCTCTTCGCCTGAAATTAGCGGCTACAACGGAAGAATAATTTCCGACAAACAGGGTTTCCAGATCAGATAACCCGTTTGAAAATGCGCCCACACCTCCTGCCTGCAAGCTTACCTCGCCATTACGGAGCTGGTACTTCATATCGGGATTGGCTACAAACAAATCATCAAAAACCAGCTGCACCTGTTCAACATACATAGAACTGCTGCCATCTGAGGTGCGGTACATAAAAAACCGCTCAACCTGTCCGCTCATCCCGCGATTATTGTTTGACTCAGCTGAAATGCTGAAGTTCAAAGCCGAACCCGGGTTTCCGGCAGTGCTAAGCGGCACATCTGTAAGCTCAGCCGGACAGCTGCCGAAGCACAATACCTCTACAACATTAGAGATGGTGGTGGTCTGAACGGAAGCGGTCTCGGACTGCCCAATCAGCGCCTGAAGCGCATCCGGAGTGCGCGATCTTGTATCGGTTATGGTAAGCTCGGCACCATCAGGGTTGTTATACCTGTAAAAACCTCCCGCTTCAAGCTGCATTATCCCCGCAATGCTGATATCCAGAGCACCCTCCAGGCTTCCTCCGCTCACATTTCCGCCAAGATCTACAGTTAAGCCCGTATAAGGAAATGAAGATGAAACTTCAGTCAGGTTAAATCCGGCTGTACCACCCATTTTCAGCAAAAAGGTGCCCTGACTACTTTCCATAGAAACAGCACCGGCGGGAATCGAAAGCCGGAAAAGCCCTGATCCTGTTTCAAAAGGTTCGTTCGAGGTTACTGCGAATGATACCTGCGACCCCAGACCACCCGCGTTCGTGCGGCTCACCAAAATACCCGGCTGTTCGGTATTACCGAGCATAATTACAGGTTGGGTTTCATCATTTCCCTGCTCCGGGCTGGTTTTGACCGCTACATTTACATGAAGGGCTGTTTCGGCCAAATTAAACGGGTTCAGCAAGGGCATCAGCCGCGTAAGCTCCAGCAGCCCGAAGGTTCCCATCTGAACAGAGGCCTGAACCGGAAATGTACCTGCCGGTAAACCGCCTATTTCTTTACGTGTTGTTATTTCGTTATCATCACCGCGATACATCAGGTAGTCAAAAAATCCGGCCGGCTCTTCCGTGTAGGTAAAAGGCTCGGGGAGGCGGTATGCAATCTGTGCACGAAGTGCGAGGGTTCCCTGCTGAGCACCCTCATCAGTCATGATTTCCAAACCGGCCCCGTGCAGCACAAGATGCTCACTTAGCAGCCATTTCCCATCATCATCGACGGCTGGCTCTGCCATTTCAAAGCCACCTGCTCCGTTTAGGTGGAGGGAGGAAAACGGAAGCAACTCCCCGTAAAAATCCAGGTTCCCCGAAGTGGTAAGATTCAGGCCTTCATCATCAATTCCGAATGTGTAGGTACTCAGGGTTAAACCGGCAGCGCCATCGAATAAAATGAGCTGCTGCGGATCCTGTGCGCCGGTTGTTGTGACGGTTTGAAATGTATATACAGGTGAAGTGTTTAGCTGTGTCACGCCGAACTGAATACCACCAAAAGCAAGTGTAAGGGTTTCGCCGGGGAGGTTGGTGAACCGGGCAAGGCCGTTAAGCTGAAGTTTAAAGACCTGTGCACTGGCCTCAAGGCTTACGGGCACGTTGCCGTCAGGAATTATCTCTGTTTGGCCTACAAACAGGGATTCGGCCGCAGGCTTTACATCCCAACTCCATTCCTGCTGCGATACACCGGCCAGCCGGGCAGCAGTAAATTCAAATGAAGGGAGCCCTTCATTAATACGGGAAACACTAAACCTGCCGCTCACTTCAAGTGCAGGCTCAGCATCGGTTCCGGCGCGCAATATCACACCTGTGATATCCGCGCGAAACTGCCCCGACTCAGCGGCGTCACCTTCCCCGCCTTCGTAAAGAACAGAAGTTAATACTGCTTCAGCCTCTCCGGGTTGAGCGGACGCACTGCCAATGGTGACCGTTTGCGTGGCAAGCCCGGAGGGTACTAACCGGAACTCGCTTTCAAACAGCTGCTGTTCGGCTGCGCCGGCCAAAAACAAGTCGGGTAGCTCCGGCTGAACAACAGCTTTTAAGCGGGTAACTTCCGAGGATGAAAACCGCAAACCGGTAAGGGTTGCAGGCAGTAAGGCATTGGTTGTTTGCAGCGGCAGCTCTTCCGAAAGGGTGATCGTGCCCCCTGTTACATTAAAAAGCGCGTCAGTGGTAAGGCTAAACTGGGCTGGCAATTCAATGAGCGGCGCTCCCTGAGGGGTTAAAGCAGGGAAACCAATGGGCTGCATTCCCACGCTGCTTATGCGAAAGCCACCTTCTTCATCAGTTATGCTTACAACAAGCTGATTGGCAGCGTTACGGGTATTCACGAAAGCGATCAGCTCGTCAGACAGTATTAGCCGGTCAGGAAGTTCCACCACAGAGCCGTCCTGAATAAAAAAACCATTGGCAGATAATACAGCCAACGGGACATCAGCTTCCGGCAATTGCTCTGCCGTAAATACATCTACCGCGCCTCGTGTTATCGCTATTCCTTCTGTATTGAGGGTAAAATCTTCCTCAAAAACCAGCTGCAGAGCGTCGTATTCTTCCTCGCTGAACCTTAAGAATCCGGTGCCGTTATCTGAGAACACAAATCCGGCAGCATTCAGGCTTACCGGCTGCTGCGGTTGGATACTTAGCATACGGTCAGCCTCAAACACTTCTTCATCTGATAAAAGCAAAAAGCCTGTCGGGCTCAGCAATACCATCAATTGGAAATCGGGAGCAATTACAGCACTTCCGCTCAAAATTCCTGGCTCATCCAACCGAAGGTTAAGGTTGTTGTACTGTACGGCTGAAACTGCGCTGCCGCTTCGCATATTCCCTGTACCGCTGATAACGAATCCGCTCTGATCCAGTACGGCTTCATTGCCTTGCAGGGAGAAAAACGGTTCGGGTTCATTCCATGGCATTGCAACTTCAAAAGATTCCGTTACGATGACCGATCCGCTGCTTAACCGCCTGGTAGTGAGGTCGAATGAAATGTTACCACTTGAAATTCGTTCGGTGCCGTCGGCGCCGGGCAGGTGAAGACTGAATTCGCCCTGCAACTCAGCCAGCCAGCGTTCCTGTACTTCCCCTAAGCCAAGCTGTACACTTTCAGCGGATAGTGAAAGCGGGCCCAGCACAAAACGCCCGCAGGGTTTCACATCATCAATTACACCGCTCAGCCCGTCTGCATCGGGGCTGATTGTTAGGGTGAATGCAGAGCCGGCACTACAATTTCCCCCCTGTTGGGGTACGAAACTGCCGATAGAAGCAGTTTCACCGGATACGCTCAGGGTGAGCGAAGCCTGCCCGCCCTCGCCCGCTAAAGTTCCCTCAAGGCGTTCAGCCAGAAGAATTATGTCGTCAATAGTTTGTGAAGCAAAAATTTCAGCACCATCCAGCGGCTCGAACGGCTCCATCTCGCCTGAAAGTAATCCGCTCTGGTACGCTACATCAGGAAAAAGCAACCCATCGGGCGGGTTCAGCTCCGTTTGCTGCAGCCATGCCGGCAGCTGTGCCTGCAAATCAAATCGGAAAGCATTTTCTGGCAAAAGGGTTTCATCTGTGGCCGGAAGGCTGAAGTTGAGTGCTTGCAGCAGGCGCACCGCAAGCAGGCTTAGCGGATAACCGGCATATTGAACCGTTGGGAGAGTTAAACCGGGGAAGCTTTCCCGGCTGACCTGCTGTTGCGGCACGGTGATTCCGTTGCCGCTCCACGCAACACCGGAAACCGGAAAAACTGCAAAAGACTCACCTATGGTTAGCTTTAGCCGGGCAAGCAGTTCGAGTTCGCCCGTGAAGCCTGTTTCTGCGGCAAACCCAAAGCCCGTGAGTACCTCAGCCCGCTGCAGCAACAGGCTGAGGCCGGATGCCAGCAAAACCGAAGGCGGCTGTGCGGAAGAAACCGGTTCAAAATCAACGAGCTGTGTTGTGCCGCTGCTGCTATGGGTAAAAAAGGCCTGTGCTGTTTCCTGCCAGCTGTTGCCGGTATTTACGTCAAGGGCTGCATCAAAAGCGAAGCTAAAAAGAGCAGGCACTCCTTGTCGGCCCTGTATGAAAGAGCCGCTGATTTTCCGGGTTCGCAGCCGCATTTGCTCCCCCTGAAAATACAGTAAGGCTTCGGCCGGATCATTTTCAAAGTTTCCGCGGAGAATGCCATCATTCTGTACAAAAAAGGTAAGGGGCAATGCCGAATCAAAGGTTACATCAAAAAGGTTGAGGTTTCCGCTCAGGTGCAGCGCAGGTTCATTACTCTCACCGTTTGCATCCATACCGGCACTTATTTGCTGAAGACTGAGGGGTAAAGATGCTGTACCGGGCCAGCTTTCACCGGAAAGCTGCGCGATAACCCTTCCACCCAGCACCGCAGGTACCACCTGATTTCCACTTATCACAAGCCCGTCAAAAGTTATGTCAGAAAAAACGGGCGGGTCTGATGGGTTCAGAAACGGCACAACCAAACGTGGCTGAACGCCCGGCAAAGCGCTGACAGCAAAATTTCCGTTTGCATCCTGCACGGCATCTACAAGCCAGTTTTCACCCTCTCTGAGCTGAAGCCAGGCTGTATCGGTGCCCGGAAGCATTAACCGCTCGGGCAGAACAAAATCCAAATCAAAATCTGTAAGGTACACCCCCTGATTGTCCAGAACACCAATCCATCCCCCTTCATGAAATACTTCTGCGTAAGCACTAATCTGAAAGCCCTGCCCGTGAACAGGAAAAACCATAAAAGCCGGGTGATACTGCACCTGCATCCCTTCAAATACAGTTTCGCTGTTAAGCATTAGTTTTGCGGTTGATTCACCGCTTACCTGTAAGCCGCCTGGCGTTAGCTCCAGGCTGTCATTGGTGTTGAGCAACAGGGCACTGTCGAGAGTAATTTCCGCATTGGCGGGAACCGCAGCTATCTGAAAGCCGTCGTTTTCCGTTCCGACTTCAGCAAGTAATGCGAAAGGCTCATCAAAAAGCGCGCGGCCGCTCATCATGTGACCGGATATTTTTGAAAAAACTGCATTATCAAACGTTACCCCGCGGCTCTGCCCGTTCATCAGAATAAGCTGCCGGCCGTTTACCCCGAGCCCGTTTTCACTAAGTATGACATTATTCAACCGGAATGTTAGCAGTGGGTCTTCAGCGGGATAAGCGAAATTGAAGGATCGGTTGATTTCAAAATTAAGAGCGCTGAATTCTCCGTTTATCAGATCCCAGGTGAAACTGCCCGGAATCCGGATACCGTCAGGAAGCAGCAGATCGGCGGTACCGGTTATTCCGGCCTGCTGCGGTACTGACCCGCCCCCTGAAAAAACAGCTTCTGCTGAGGTTATAACTGCTGAAAACGCCCCAAACCCGAGGGTACAGTTTTGTAAAATTCCGGCTATGTTACCGGAAAAGCCGCTGTTAAAAAAAAGCTCTCCCAATTCAAAGCTTACCCTGTTATCAGATCCGCAACTGAACGCATCACCCGGGAAAAAAGAACCGGATAAATTTAATACTGACAAAGGTTCTGTACTGCCATCAACCAGCCATCTGCTGCCAAACTGACCGCTAAGACCATCAAGCGCAAGACTGAGGTACGGTCCTTCTGTAACTTCGCAGTTCTGCAGCTGTGCAGCCGGAATATCAGCAATAAGGCGATCCTGGTGTACTCGCCCGTTTTGAAATTCAAATGACAGATTACGCAGGCAGGCAGGCAGTTGCTGTGAGTTTAATGTTGAGGCCATTCCGTTAA
>JAFIGB010000223.1 GCA_020831705.1 Candidatus Sumerlaeia bacterium
GAAAGATATACCATGAGTGATGAAGCCACCCCCCCGATTATCCGAATCCGAAACCTGGAGAAGAACTTTGGTTCCCTCAAGGTACTTCAGGGAATTGATCTGGATATCCCTGCCAAGCAGGTGGTCAGCATTATTGGTCCCAGTGGATCGGGGAAATCCACTCTCCTTCGCTTGCTAATGACGCTGGAGCGACCCGATGGCGGTCATGTGGAAATCGATGGAGAACCGTTCTTCACCATGCCGGACGGGAAGGGGGGCGAAATCCCCGCCAACAATGCACACATCAGCAGGATTCGTCGCAAGATCGGGATGGTCTTTCAGCACTTCAACCTTTTCCCCCACATGACCGTTCTCCAGAACGTCATCGAGGCTCCAAGGTCCGTCATGAAGCTTTCCAAGGAGGAGGCAGTCAAGTTGGCCAAGGATTACCTTGAGGACGTCGGTCTCAGCGACAAACTGGATGTCTATCCAGCCAGACTTTCCGGCGGGCAGAAGCAGCGCGTTGCCATTGCCCGCGCCCTCGCCCTGCAGCCCAAAATCATGCTTTTTGACGAGATCACTTCCGCCCTGGATCCCGAGCTGGTGGGCGGCATTCTGGACCTCCTCAAGCGCATTGCGGACACCACGGATACCACGATGCTCATCGTTACCCACGAGATGCGCTTTGCCCGGGAAAGTTCCGATCGCATCCTTTTCTTCGACAAGGGCGTGATTCTGGAGGATGGTCATCCTGACAAAATTTTCACCGCTCCCGATCATGCACGGACGAATGAATTTCTCCGCGACGTCCTTTGATGGGAGCCGGGCTCAGGACTTCCTGATCAGCAGTTCCTCCAGTGAGTCGACCTTCTGCTTGCTCCCCGCAACCACCAGCTTGTCGCCCTCCTGAATCGTCTCCGTGGGGGGAGGATTCGGAATTCGGTTTCCATCGCGCTCAATGCCGATGATCGTCACTCCGTAGTTCCTCCGGAAGTTGATATCCGCAATGGACTTCTCCGGCCAGGGAGCCTTTCTGGTCACTTCGATGGCTGCCACGGTGAATTGATCCTGCTCACTGATTTGGGTCTCCCCATATTCCCGGTGCTCAAGATACGCGGTGGCCTGGTCGAGATTCTTTTTCTCCCCCAGCAGGACGACGCGGTCTCCCGGGTAGAGGATGAAATCCGGTCCGGGATCGAAGGTGTTTTTCCCCGCCCGCGTGATCGCCAGAATTGTCGCGCCGGTTTCCGACCTGAGGGGAATCGAGCGCAGCGTCTTGCCGGCGAAGACCGTCCCCGCCTCCAGACGCACCTCGCGAATACTCGTCGGCCAGATGAATTGATGGGGCAGGGAGTGTTTTGCCGCGGTGAGGGAATCCACGGCCTGTTCCGCCGCATCCTCATAGGGATTAAGAACCACATCGATCCCCTCGCGGAGGTACTCGTTCACCTCGTCCTCACTCCGGGCCGTGGCGACAAAGCGCGTCTCGGGATAACGGCTCCTGATCAGCTTGAAGAGAAGAAGGTTCGCGTCTCTTGAGGGGACGGTGGAGACAATCCAGTGGGCCTCACTCATTGGCAGGTGTTCGAGAAGCTCGGGGTCCTCGGCATCCCCATAAACGACATGGATATCAGGATGATCCCAGCGATGGATGGTCTGGGGGTCGAAGTCCACGCCCAGAACCTTGTTTCCCCGATTGAGCAGTCGCTTGGCAATGTGGGCGCCGTAATCGCCAAGACCGAGCAGAATGATGTCGGGCTTGTCGACGTCATCCCCCGTGGCACCCTCACGCTCCCGGTAGGGGTCCTTGCGCTCGAAGATTCCAAGCCAGGGCGAAAGAAACCGATAGAGCGGAGCGGAATAGATGATCATGTAGGTCGACAAGCCGATGGTGATCAGCCCGACCAGGGTAATCAGGCCCATGTTCTCACTGTCAAGGTGGCCAAGGGACATACCGAGGGCCGCCAGAATCAGGGAGAACTCACTGATTTGAGCCACCGCAAGACCGGCAAGAAAACTGGTGCGTTTCCTGAAGCCCATGAACCCCATGATCACCATGACAATGATTGGATTCCCAACCAGAACGAAGATGGAAAAAATGGAGGCCAGCAGAAGTTGGGCACCCAAAAGTCCAAGGTCCAACTGCGACCCCAGATAGATGAAGAAATAGAGGAGAAGGAAATCCCGCAGACTTGACAACCGCCCCCCAATGCTTTCCCGGAAGGGGGAGGAGCCAATGGAAACACCGGCCAGGAAGGCTCCCACCTCCTTGCTGAACCCGAGATAGTCACTCAGTGCTGCCAACGAGACAGCCCATGCCACGGAAAAGAGAACGAGCAGTTCGGAGGAGCGGGCGAGTTGGACCAGCACGTGGGGCAAGATGTAACGCATCACCAGAAAGACACCGAGGAGGAAGAGCACCCCTGCAATGGCGACCCGCATGATCTCCCGGGTGATGGACTCCTCGGCACCGGTCCCTGCCCCGAGGGCACTGAGACCAATCATCGTCAGAATCACCATGATATCCTGAACAATCAGGAAACCGATAGCTATACGGCCATGAAGGGAATCGATCTCCTTCTTGTCGCTCAGGAGCTTGACGATGATAATCGTGCTGGAATACGTCAGGGCGAAGGCCACATAGAGGGCCGGAATGGTTTCCATCCCCCAGCCCTTCGCGATGAGAAAGCCAAAGAAAGAGGTGAAGATCACCTGACCCAGTCCGGTGGCCAGGGCAACCGGCCCCATGGTCCTGATCATGTTCACATCGAGCTTGAGCCC
>JAFIGB010000229.1 GCA_020831705.1 Candidatus Sumerlaeia bacterium
AAATGCCAAGATGCTTGTAGGCATGGCGGATCACGTTGGCGCAGGCCTCATCCACTGCCATTTCGATTTCGCCCGCCTGATCCTCGGAAAATCCCATTTGGCAGGAAAGGGAGGTAATGAAGGTGCGAATAACGGAAAGAACCCCGGTGTCGAGGGGGCACCTGATTTCGAGATCGACAGATTTTGTAATGGCGTTGTCCAGCACTTGCGACTACTTCCTGCCGCTCGGGGCAGCAACACAGGGGATGATACAGGGGTCAGTGGGGGGTGAAGCTGGCATCCACTTCCTCGTCGGAGGTTACAATCTTGAAGATGCTGGTGAATCCGAGAGTTTTGAAGACCCGGAAAACTTTTTCCGTCGGTTTGAGAAGTACGAGCTCCCCGTTCCGCTGTCTGAGCCGATAGGTCAGGCTCATGAGCGCACTGATGCCCGCACTGGAAATGTAGCTAAGATTCTCCAAATTGAGGAGTACATTGCTTGTTCCATCCTCCAAAAGGGTATCTATGCTCTTTTCGAAGGCGATGACCGTATGACTGTCAAGACAACCCACGAGATCCGCCTTACGGAACTGGGCACCTTCTTCAGTATCGCGGATAACAAGGTCGTAATTTTTCAACGGGCGCTCCTTTCGTGGGGAAGGACGGAGTAAGGCGCCATCCAACTTCTTCATGTTGTCTTCAAAAAATGGGTGAAATCAAGTCGCCCCACCCATCTCTTGTTGGGGACGCTAGCTTACGACAGGCGCTTGTCGCAATAGGAGAATGAGTCATGGTGAAACGGATTCGTGTCTCGGGTTCACAGCCCCCGGTTTCAGAATCCTCATTGCGACTCATGGCCTCGCGTTCTCAGCATCCGTGAAACGGATACACCCCAATTAAGGGGGTGCGAAAGGGGAAAAAGGCCCTTGAGCCAACGATCACTCCGGACTTGCGCAACTTTGACCATTCTCTCCGTGGTATTTGTTGCCATAGCACTGGCCTTGTGGCTCCGTTTCTCCTGGGCAATTGTCGATGTCGACCCGCCCCCCCACCTCCTGGGAGGATTTCCCCTCGGTGGGCTTCTCGCCTTGGGAATTGTGGTCCTCGCGACCATTTTTCATGGAGCACTGGGCTGGTTTGCCGCCGGGGGGTCCTTTCGGCTGAACCATGTGACCGCCGGAGGGATGGTGGTGGTGGCCCTCTGTATTCTCGTTGGCGAGGCCCTTCTGTCGATCCTTGCGGGGTGGCTGGGGTTTCTCCTCCTTTTCCCCGGTCTCCCCGCGGCCATTACCATGATCGTGGTTGGCCTTTTGCTGCTTTTTTCACGGATTCGTCCAATCAACCCGGCCGGGCTTGTTGGCAAACGCCCTCCCCTGGAGTTTCTTCCCCTCCTTTTGGTCGGATTGCTCGTGTTTGTGGCTGCCATGGCTCCCCTCGCTCACAGCGACGGCCTCCGATACCATATTCCTGCCCCCATGGAATGGCTCCGTGCGGGTCGATTCGTAAACCTGCCCTACAATGCAAACAGCAACCTGCCCTCCATGCAGGGTCTCCTTGCGGCAAGCTGGTCAGGGCAGGCCCTCCTCCTCCAGGTTTTTCAGATTTTCGGAGCCGTGCATTACCTGATCCTTGTCATTCTGGCAGGATCCCTGGGTGTTGCCTGCCTGAGATCCCTTCCCGGCCGTTCTGGAGGGGAAGGGAGCCGTCTCCGTCTTGAGTGGGGGGCCTTCGCCACAGCGGGTCTCATGGCAGGATCGATTCCCCTCCTGGCGCTGCTGGCAGCATGGCCCTTTTCGGATGTCATGGCGGTGACGTTTCTTCTGGGAGGAATTCGCTGCATCGTACCGGGCCTGATTCGCACGACCATCTGGCGGGTGGGGCTTGGGTCGCTGCTGATTGGTGCCGCTGCGGCGACGAAATTGAGCCTCCTGCCCCTTTGTGTGTTTGTGGGAGGTTTCGCCTTTCTCCTTGGCGCCGTATCCTCCGCCCGGGGGAACAGACCTCCCCATCATCTCGCCATGGCGGTGCTGATTCCCGGGTTGCTCATCATCGGTCCCTGGATGATCAAGAGCACGGTTTACCACGGAAATCCGGTGTATCCAGTGGCGTGGGGGATATTCGGTGGTCAGGAGTGGAATGAAGAGAATGACGCCCTTTACCGCCACCAGGCCTCGATGAAAGGGGTGGGAACAGACCCCGCAATGTTCCTCCAGACCCCCTGGCTTGTAACGCGATACTGGGCCAGTTTTGAGAGCTTCAACCCGGGGCCGCACTTTCTGGCGTTCCTTCCCATCAGTTTGGTGGGTGTCCTTCTGGCCTCCATGATGAGGGGACGATGGAGACGGTTGCTGGGATTCCCAACTAGTTTTGCGCTTCTGTTGCTGCTTTTGGGCGGGTGGGTCGTCTGGTTCTTCACCTACCAAAGCACCCGATTCCTCCTTCCCTGCATCCTGCTGGCGGTGATCATCGGCGTGGGCCTGATTTATCGAGCCGCGATGGCGCTCCCCCCCAACTGGGTGCCCGGCCTGCGGATCGCCCTCGGCATCATTGCCGTGATTCCCCTCGCCTGGGCACCGAGCTATAATCTTCGGACGGAACACTCCATCCGGGCAGGACTGGGATTTGTCGGGCCGGAGATTTATCTCTCGCGCCCCCCCTCGGTATTCAATGCTTTCCCCGCCGTGCAGTGGTTGAATGAAAACACCGACCGAAACGAACCAGTTTTTTATATCGGCGAGCATCGCCGGGGACATGCCAGGAACTTCCAGCCCATCGCCAGCGACTGGTTTGACACTCCCATGATTCTTGTGGAAATCCGCCGCACGGCGGACATCGGCACCTTGTATGAAAGCTGGCGCCAGCGAGGAATCCGACACATTCTCTGGAACCAGGCCGAGCTTTCCGCCTACGAAAACCAAGCCTTCAAGCCCAGATTCACGGAGGAGGAATGGGCGCGGTTTGAGGAGGTTCGCCGCGACCTCCAACAGAATATCATCCACACCGCACATGATGGCATTTTCATCTGCCGTGTTCCCGAATCATCCGGCTGAGAGAAGCACGCGTCTTTTTATAGCGCTCCACAATCGCCGAAAAGCTTGACCGCATCGGCTGCTCTTCCTTTACTGGTTGGTTGAGTGAATCCCCACCCTGTGGAGTTTGACATGGCTGAATTGATCCCTGCCCCATTTGCCGACCTCGTGACACGTCTCTATCTGGAACCGGAACGCCAGGATGCCCTCTTTGAGCTTCCCAAGCGGGCCTGGTATCTCCCCGGGCCGGAGACGGTGGACATGTCCGTAAAATTTCATGGCCACAACGCCGGCAACCCGTCGGGACCTGCGTCCGGGCCACACACACAAATGGCGCAGAACATCCTCCTGTCGTATATCGCGGGGGGAAGGATCATGGAGCTCAAGACGGTGCAGGTCAATGACCGCCTCGATATCCCCAGGCCCTGTATAGACATGACCAATGTGGGCTACAATGTGGAATGGTCGCAGGAATTGAGGGTGGAGGAGTCCCTCCGTGAGTACGTCGCGGGGATGATGCTGGTCACGATGGCCCGCCATGCGCACCCGATCTTCCAGGAAAGCCTTTCCACTGCCGCAGGTGACATCATTTATGACATCAGCCTTGGCTACGACCTGGAGGGAATCAAGAGCGCCAAGGTGCAGCAGTATCTTGATGGAATCCGTGATGCCACGGCGGAAATCGAGAAGCTTCGCCGGGAAATCCCCCGCCAGTTTGGCAAGGCCCGCGACCTGGATTTCCGGAAGCAGGTTTCCAGCACGCTGACCCTTTCCACCTTCCACGGATGTCCGACGGATGAAATCGAGGGCATCTCCGAGTTTCTCATGGCGGAGCGGGACCTTGATGTCATCGTGAAGATGAATCCGCCAACCCTTGGGAAGGAGCGACTGGAGCACCTCCTCAATGATGTCATGGGGTACAAGGAAATCCACGTTCGTGACAGCGCCTATACAGGGTCGCAAACATTCGACGAGGCCGTGGATATGTGCCGGCGCCTTCGGGACTTTGCAAAGCGCCATGGTAAAAACTTCGGATGCAAATTCAGCAATACACTGGAGGTCACCAACCACCGGGATTTCTTCCCCGATGGCAACGAGGCCATGTATCTTTCCGGCCTTCCCCTCCATGTTATTACACTGACGCTGACGGATCTATTCCGCCAGGCGGTGGGGTCGGAAGTTCCCATCTCCTTCAGTGCCGGTATTGACAAGGGGAACTTCGCCGCCACGGCAGCGTGTGGATTCGTTCCCGTGACGAGCTGCAGTGACCTCCTCAAGACCGGTGGATTTGCCCGGCTTGGTGATTACCTCAAGGCCCTGGAAAAGGAAATCAAGGCGACCGATTCCAAGTCCCTTGACGAACACATCCTCCGGGTTCACGGAAATGAAAATGAGGCCAGGAAACTTGCCAAAGAACGTGGTGGCGATCCGGTAACCTGGGCGGGATATCTCAACACAACCGTGGCCGCCGAGGCCGCTCGCGCGGACAAGCGTTATTACCACGAGGCCAACAGCCGGGTGCCCAAGCGGATCGATTCCCACCTGGAAATCCTCGACTGCATTACCTGCAACAAGTGCCTTCCCGTCTGCCCAAATGCAGCCAATTTTGCCTTCCCATCAGAGAAGGGGGAGATTACCTACCGAAACTATACAACGGAAAATGGAGAGGGAACCTTCGGCGACCCTTTGGTCTTCAAGGTTGCCAAGACTTCCCAGATTGCCAATTACGCGGACTTCTGCAATGAATGCGGAAATTGCGACACCTTCTGCCCGGAATACGGCGGCCCCTACATCGAGAAGCCCAGCTTTTACCTCACACGCGCCAGTTTCGAGGAGGCCATTCCCCGTGACGGGTTCCTCCTGGAAACGCAGGGCAGCGGCGTGGTGATTCTCAACGCCCGCATCGAAGGCCAGCCCCATTCCCTGGAAAAACGCCCCGGTCTGTATATCTATACAACGCCGGAGGGTGCCATTGACTTCGATGAAGCCATGGAAAACGTCAAGGAGACCCGGCCCACGACCGATGGGCGGACGACCTTCGACCTCGGACGCGCCCTCATGCTGAAGGTCCTCCTCGAAGGTGTCATGGACACATCAAGGGTCAATCAGGTGAACGCCGGAGTCCTCGCCGGGAGGTTCTGAAGCCTCCTGCACCACCCGTATATACATGGTCCGGTGGAGATTCCGCCGGTCCATGACACGGACCTCAATGGGGGGGCGGCCGACCTCCCAGCCGACGGGATTGGTTCGCTTGAAGGGCGACACGTAGATGAGCGCCCCCTCACCGATCTGACGACGATGCACCAGTACACGCGGGTCCGTCACTCCTGAATAATACAGGACTGATTGGGGCGGCAGGCCGTTGACGAGGATGGACGCGCCCTTCAGCACCGGCTCCTCCTCGTGGAGCTGCTTGATGGCGCTCCCGACTTCACGACTTCCATAAATTCCGGTCGCCGGATCAAGGGCGGGAAGAATCTTCGGATGGAAGTGTCCCTGCACCGATCGCCAGACAGCGCGGTCGTGAACGGATGCCGCCCAAAATCCAAGAAATACGGCGGTCGCAAGCCCGGTCATCCCAAGGGACCACTTCCAACGCCGATGGGCCTCCACGGCAAAGAGGGCATCGATTCTTCTGGCTGATGCCAGGGCGAGGAGAAGCCAGGCCAGGCCGCCCCACGCAAGCAGGTCGACGCGGAAGGTAAGAAAAACAAAGGCCGAAAAAAGCCAGGCCAGCTGAACAACAACCCCACTGATCGGGGACGGACCCTCCAATTTAACACCACGGAACGGCAGGAAGAAGAACAGCAGGAGGCAAAAAAGCGGGAACCCGGCAACCAGAACAAGCCATCCCGGAGGAAGGGAGGGATGGGCGGCAATGGGATCCTCGATTGTCAGAAGCATTAACAGGGCGCGATGGACAAGGACAGCGATCCCTCCAACCATTGCCGCGAGAAGAACCCACCGGTCTCCCTTCTTTTCCCCTCTGCCGATCAGTCGAAGGAAAAGTGCCGCAGCCACAAGGACACCAGCGCCTGCAAGGGCTGCCTCCACAAGAACGAGGAGAATATACACCGCACCAAGGCGCGCATCCGGAGTCCTGATGTATATCAGGCCCACGAGGAGAACCAATGGCACCAGTCCAAGGGAAATCGAGGCTTCCGAAAGGAACAGGGCACCGAGAATGTGGAATGGCGACAGAAGCACCAGAAAGAGGGCAACCACCCTGGCACGCTTTGTATATCCAAGGTGATTGCAAAGCCACCATGTCGCCACGATGCCGACCAGGGAAAAGACCACGGCAAGGGCACGAAGGTCAAATTCCGAGGAGCCCATCACCATGAACCAGGGCTTGTAAATCACCTGGGAGAAAAACTCATGGAGGTCCCACCAAAGGATTTCCCGATTCGTCAGGTACCAGGCATGACCTTCCGACTTCATCAGGGGATATTGGGCACGGGCCGCCGTGGAAAACCGATACAATGTGGCGACGCCAACCAGAAAAAGACCCAGCCCTTTCCATCCGATACACATCCTGCCCTCGGAAGTGCTCAGGACCGGCTCAACACGGTTGATCAACCAAAGGCCCGTCGAGACGGACACCCCGACAAAAAAACCGGCGAGAACATCCAGAGGGAAATGAACCCCCACATAAACCCGTGAATACCCGACGAGCAGGGGGACAACAATCGCCGGGGCGACGATCCACCACTTCCGCCAGTAGGCCAGGGCAAAGGTCATCCCGGCCGCAGCCGTGTTCACCGCATGATTGGAGGGAAAACTGGGCGAACGGGAACTGCTTTCACCAAGTATCTGGCGCACGTCCTCCAGCACCCAAAAGGGGCGGTGACGGGCGAAATTCAACTTCAGATCCATCCCGATCATGTCCGCCAGCAGGACGGCGACCGTTGCCGTGATCGCGGTCAGGCGGAACTTCGCATTGCCGAAAATGAGGACCAGCACCCCGGCAATAGCCAATGGAATCTTGAAGTGTTCAAAGTTGGTGATAAATCCAAAGAAGGCATCAAGGATCGGATGATGCAACGTCCCATTCAGAAACCCGAAAATGGAGTGATCAACAGATGCGATGGAATCGGGAAAGACTTCGGAAAGTTGTTCCGATTGGGACATGGAAGGAAGGGTTCGGTTCCGAAGTGGGATCGCCGCAGGGTATACCCCCCCACGACCGGCATCAAAGTGGACCAACCCGCGAAGGATGCTGTCAAGGGTTCATCCTTTCACAAGTTTCAGTGACTTTATTTCAACACTCGCGGGAGAACGTCTAGTTCAGTTCGCCCCCCCGGGGGCTTCTCAACAATCAGAAAATTATCATCAATGCCCCGCTACCCTGGAACGGCTCCAGGATTGTTCCCTGAAGGGGAACCTCCACGGTCAACTTGTCGGACACATTTGTCTCCACAAGGAGATTCCCCGTGAACACACCCTCCTCGGCAGTGGTCAAACCGATGGTCAACTTCACCGATTCACCGGGGGGAATGGACTTGGGGATGCTTCCCAGCGGGAAGAAACCATCCGGGAACTTCGTGTCAAAGAGGAGCACAACCACGTCGGAGTCATTTTCCAGGACAAGACTGCGTGTCGGGATCGCACTTCCGACTGTCGTGGTGGCGAAATCCAGCGCTCCATTTTCGGGCTGAAAGATATTACCGCGATTGTCCTTGATGGTCAGGGAGGGCTCGGGCACCTCCACGCAGGAAGGTTGGTTCAGCTGAAAATTCAGGCCGATGAATTCAACCGTGCCTCCGTCGAGATCTGCTGCATCCTCCACTTCAATGATCCAGTCGCCGGTCACCTGCTCCCCATTGAAGGTGGAGAGCAACTGGGCGGGGCGGTAGCTTCCCGTGAAGGGAGCAGACCCCTGGCCGATGTTGACGGATGCCTCATCATCGAAAACGGTATCGATCAGGTTCTGTCCATTTCCGCCGTATCGGTTGTAGAGGATCACCGTGTTACCCTCGGGGGAGGTGAGACGGATGATCAGGTCCCCAACCCATGTGTGGATGATGGAAAACTGGGCAGTCATGGACTCAACGTTTCCCACATCATCGACAGGAATGGTGAAGCTGACCACCTCCGGACTGGGGCCGATGGAAGTGTCGGGAGTGAGCGATCCGGATGTACTTCCATCCACCGTTGTCGTGAGCGCGAAGTTCACCGGAGGGACCTCCGGGTCATCCGCAATGAGGGTCAAATCCACAGGCGCGCCACACGGATGATCCGGGGAAAGGGCGAACATGAAGGGCTGGATGTTGTTGGCCTGCTGCCCATTGGCCATGGATGGAAAGTGCTGGCTGGCAGATGAGCCGTATATATACGTGGTTGGTGTGTTGGAGACGAGGGTGAAGTTTTGTGCCGGGAGGGGCTTGCCCACGTTGCGCAGCGAAACAGTCAACTCCAGCGAGGATTCCCCGGGCTCGGGAACTCCATTGTTATTCCCATTCCCGGTATAATCCTCCACCATGGGGACGGAATCGAGTTCAAGGCGGGGAACGAAATCACAAATCGGTCCCGTCGGAATAATGAGGGGAAGGGAAACTTCATCATACCCTTCCAGGTCCACCATCAACTGGAGCCGGATGTCCTGGCCGCAGGGGTGATCGGCACCAATAAGAATGCGGAAGGCGATTTCATTCTCCTCCACATTATTCACACCGATTGATGGATAGAAGGAAGTACCTTCAAGGAACTCAATATGCTCGGCACCGGACATGGGAACCAGGGTGGCCACGAAGTCCTCAAGGGGCTGCTCAGTCACATTTTCAAGGGGGACCCAGATCAGGATTTCCTCGCCGGGTTCCACGATGCCATCACCATCGCCGCGCGGCGGGGCATCATCAATGATCGGTGATTTGATGGAAAGTGGGGAAAGACCCCTTCCCATGATATACGGTGCCCCTGTATTGCCGGGGTCCAACCAATCACGCAGGCGGGTGTCGGGCGTCCCACCGCCTTCCCAGGATTGTGAGAAGCGGCCATACCAGTCATCTGTATCACTGGTGCAGGAGGCGTATCCGCCGTGGAGCTGGCCGATGACGCGGCCCTGCTCGTCAAACAAAGGACTTCCGGAGGAACCCGGCTCGGTGGTTCCCAAATCCCAGCGATGCACCCGCCAATGGGAGCCGTTCTGGGTCACCGTGCTGTTGAGGTAATTGGTTGGGGTGACCTGGCTGGCAAAGCTGATGCGCTTTTCCGAAACCCGGGGATGATGGATACAGACAACGGATTGGGGAGGTTCGGTTGTTCGCCTCCACCCTGCAAAATAGGGTGTATATTCGGGATCAATGGGGTGATTGATTTCAACGAGGGAAAAATCCGAGCCTGTATGACGGGCCCTGAACGTCGCCCCGTGGGAGGTCCGATTCAAGGGACCATCGCCTGACTGACCACTGGCGGCGCTTCCGGGAGGCCGGCAGGTCGAATTCTCATAGTTCCAGTAAAAGACCATCGATGGTGCGGTGGACTGGTTGACACTGCAATGGTTGGCCGTGAGGAAAAACTGGCGGATTTCACCACTGGTATTGTTCACAAGGGAACCCGTGCAGCGCCTGGCACCACCCGTTGTATAGACAGCAACGGAGTTGACCTGATCCCGCCATGGATCGGCCTCCGTGCAGGCGACGTCGATGTTGCAGCTTCCCGATGCCTTCTCCTCGGTTGCAAAGAGGGGAAGAAAGCCATGGTTCACCGATGTGAGAAAAAGACGAAGGTCGCCCTCGTGCTCACCGGGGACAATGACCTCGAGGACCAACTCGGTGACCTCCACCACGGGGCTCCAGAACTGGCCATGGTCGCTGTTGTGGGCATCGGTAAACGGGCCGGCGACCTTCTTGCCGTCGAGGGAGTAAAGAAGGAGGTGGCCCCCTTCGGGCATCTTATAGTCAAGGAATCCGAGGTTGATGGAAACTGCATCAGGGGATTTGACACGAACCCGCCACAGGCGCTTCCCATCGGAAAGTGTCTCCCACTCACCATGGGTCCAAGGGCTGATGGAGGCATCAATGGGTTCGGCAAACAGATAGGACCCGGTGACCTCCGTCGTGGTTGCCAATTGGGCAATCTTGTCCTGATCGGGAGGGACAAATGTTTCCACCGGAATTTTGTCCAATGGAATTGCCGTCCCCTTCAGCAGGGGCTCGGCACCATGGAGGGAACCCACCATGAGGAGGATTGCCGTCGTTGTCAGAAGGGATTCCACCCTTTTTCGATGCAATTTAAAATGGATCCTTTTGGGTGCTCATCGCACAAGTTTCTCTTGGAGGAGCAATGCACCATGTCCCCGCCCCTGAACTAAAGGAAGGTTCATGCCGGGAGCCCTGTCAACGCCAACGACGATTCCCTGTTGTGCCCCTTTCCAAAGTTGCGAACACGTTGACACCACGCCCGGCAGAACACACATTTTTCTGCGGAAGGGGTTTGGGATTAATTTGTCACCGTATCTCCAAACCGAGGTGGGAACAACGATCGGAGAGGATGGGATCATTGAAAATTAATAAGAATCGAGGGATGAACCTGCGTGAGGTGTGCTTGCTCGCAAGCCTTGTCATGGTTGTTCCCGCCCTGGCTTCAGCCCAGTTTACAGTCCCCGCACAGGAAAAAGCCGTTCATACCTGGGGCAGCCCCGGGTTTACTTCAATCGACGGCTTTTTGATGCTCGACGATGGCAGCATGCTCGTTGGTGGTGTTTATCAGGGCAGCCTTTCCCTGCCAACCGGGGGATCGCCGATCATTCTTCCCAGCGGCAACGGTGGCATTGACGCCTTCGCAACGCGCATTGACTCGGAAACCGGTCATTCCGATTGGGCTTTCACCATCACAGGCGAGAACTCCATCCAGGGATTTCGGTTCGCTGCTCTGGATGATGGCAACTTTTTCATTCGTGGAAGCATCGAAGGCCCCGGGGAATTGGCTCCGGTGGCTTCCGGTGTGGACCCAACCTACGAAACACCCCCACTCCCCGGGAGTGCCCCCCCGATTTATACCAA
>JAFIGB010000241.1 GCA_020831705.1 Candidatus Sumerlaeia bacterium
GCGGACCTTCGGAGAAAATGAAACCCACAGCGGGTGGTTCCTTCTCGAACTTGCCCGCGAATCCTCACGGGAGGGAAACAAGCGCACTGCCATGGGGTTCTGGCTTCGCCTCCTTGGGACAAACTTCGAAATCCCGATTGAGGAGGGCCTGACAGGCGCAGGGCTTTTTCTCGACACCGCACAACCCCGGGACACCCGCCGTGTGCTGGCACGGACCTTCACCGGGGAGGCCCTTGAGTCTGCCTCCCAGGAGCAACAACAGCGTCATGAGAGACTGCTCATAGAAAGCCTTCTCCTCCGTGATGATCCCAATCTGGAACTCCCTGCGGAGCGCTCACCAGACGATCGCGAGGCGGTTCAGTTCAACCTTCGCCGGGCCATGGTTCTTGAAATCAGGAATGGGCTGGAAGAAACGCTCCCTGTCTATCGGGCCATCCAGGAACATGCAACGCTGCTGCCCAGCGCGGAACGGGAAGTATTGCGCCAGCGCGTCGCCAAGGCCGGCAGCCAACCGTGGCCGCCAAGGCAATGACCTTCAGTCCCGCACTCGCGGGAATTTGTCTATAAATCTTTATCCCGTTGGCGTGATGGCGTACGGGTTTCGTGCCCGCTCCGAGATGATCGCGAGTTGCTGGGCCACGCGCTGGGCCACCCCGCGATAGATTGCGGGGAACTCGGTATCCTCGTTCACAGCTACCGGCATCCCCGCGTCCATTCCTTCACGTATTTGCGTGTTGAGGGGAATGCGTCCAAGGAAGGGCACGGAGAACTTTGCCGAGGCATTTTCCCCGCCACCGGTGGAGAAAATTTCATCCCGATGACCGCACTGGGGACACAAATAGTAGGACATGTTTTCCACGATCCCAAGAATGGGAACATTCACCTTCTGGAACATGGCGATTCCCTTGCGGGCATCCTGAAGCGCCACATTTTGCGGGGTGGTCACAATGACTGCGCCGCTGAGGGGAACCGCCTGGGAAAGGGACAACTGCACGTCGCCGGTGCCGGGCGGAAGATCCACAATGAGGTAGTCCTGCTCGCCCCAGAGAACGTCGTGGAGGAGCTGGCGCAACACCCCGTGAAGCATCGGACCACGCCAGATCAGCGGCTGGTTTTCATCCACCATGAAGCCCATCGACATCACGTCTATACCGTGGCCACGCATGGGGATGATCCGGTTGTCCCGGACCACCGGCTTCCCCGTCACGCCAAGCATTGTGGGTACATTGGGGCCGTATATATCAGCATCAAGGAGGGCCACCTTTGCGCCCTCACGGGAGAGGGCCAGCGCGATGTTCACCGCGGTGGTGGACTTGCCAACGCCCCCCTTCCCCGACCCCACGGCGATGATGTTGCGGACACCTTCAATGGCAGCCTTGTCCTGGTCGGGACGAGCCTGGCGCACTTCCGCAGTCATCTCGATAACAAAACGGCTGATACCATCAACCTTCCTGAGGGCCGCCTCGCAATCACCCCTGATTTTTTCCTTCATCGGGCAGGCGGGAGTAGTGAGGCAGACCTGAAACGACACCTTGCCCGAATCCTCGACTTTGAGTTCGCGGATCATTCCAAGGGTCACAAGATCCTTGTGCAGGTCGGGGTCCATTACCGTGGAAAGGGCGGCGAGTACACGGTCCTTGAGGTCAGCCATGAGGTGGTGGGGCTCCGTTTGGTTGTCTAGTTGGACCGCGGAGCGGGGAGGCGACGTGCCTCGAAAAGCTCCACGGCGAGGAAGGGCTTGCGCTGGGTGATGACCGTGACGCGTTCGGGCCTTCCTGTGTCCTGTTGTATCATAAGCAAACGTCGTGCTGCCCTGTCATCAACACGGAAAGTGACCCGGTTGCTGCTGTCCTCTGCGGCCCCGAAATAGTCCGCCGAATAGCGATACCTGCCGGGAGCGAGGCGCATCTTGAAGGAGTGTTTGGGCTCCACAGTGAACTCACCAACCAGGTTGGGATCGTCCAGACTTCTGGTCACATCCTCAATGCGGACAAGCAGAGGCTCATCAGTCACATTGTATGCCTCCACATAGTTCCACTGTGGATTGAAGCCCTGATAGCGCTGGGGAACCTCGGTGGAGGAGCGGACCTCGGTCACATTCCCATCCCCGTCAACGACGGGACCGAAGAAATCGGTGCTGATGACAAGAATGGCGGTTGATTCAGCGCGTACCATCCCGATGTGGATGGGGCCGGTCCTGGGGGCATTCTTGGCATAGGCAATGACCTGCAGGTCAATCTCCCTCGGGAGTGTGACATTGCGGTAGGACATTCGCGGCAGGGGCTCCCCATAGCGGAAGACAAGCTCATGGTTGGTGCTGACGAAGCTCAGTGAAATTTGCCAGGGGGTGAAATTCACGAACTGGATTTCTGAATTTCCCCGCGATGCGTGGGCACTGGTGGCCATCATTTCCCGGGGAAGTTGCGGCGCATCTGCTTTGATGTGGGGGGTCAGCTCGTCAATGAATCGGTCAATGATCATCCGGCGCTGTTCCCGGGGTTCAGGAGTGGGCCTGGGGGTGGGGGTGGGTGTATT
>JAFIGB010000266.1 GCA_020831705.1 Candidatus Sumerlaeia bacterium
GGTGTCGGTGTCGGTGTCGGATCGGGAGTCGGTTCCGGGGTTGGAATCGGTGTGGGAGTCGGCGTGGGCGTGGGATCCGGGGTCGGCTCCGGCGTTGGAATGGCCGGTTCGGGTTCGGGTTCACGGGTAATGGTGGGAGTCGGGGTCGGCTGGGGAAGGTCTGCAACTTCAACTGCTTCCGGCTCGCGAGCGGGTTCGGGCTGAAGTGCGGCAATGTCAGCTTCCGTCACGGCAGGAATTTCACGGCGCTCACGTGGACGGCGCACAGGCTCGTCCTCGATGTCCTCAGGCGCGACCGCTTCTGCGACTTCGGGTTCGGGAGCCGGCTCTACTGCGGCAACTTCTTCGACGACGGGTTCCGGTTCTGCGGGGCCGTGGGCGATTTCATAATCATCAGCGGAGGGAACGGGGATCGTGCGGCGTTGGCGAGGTGCCCGGGGGGCTTCTGCCACTTCCTCGGCGACTTCCACTTCCTCAACGACGGGTTCCGGTTCCTCGGCCACTTCAATGGCGGCTGCCTCGGCAGCTTCCAGTGCATTTGTGGCACGGGTCAGACCACGCTGGGCGTTGCGATTGCGGGGGTGGTCTTCAAGGATGGCGGTGTAGGCTGATTGGGCTTCCTGATACTTTTCCGCTTCAAGAAGGCGCTCGGCGCTTTCGAGATCAGCGGCGAGAAGGCGGTCTGCCTCCTGGGAGAGGAAGCGATCCTCTTCACGGTTGATGCGTGAGAGGAGGCGCGTGGCCGTGCGATTGGTGGGATCAAGTTCCAGCGCGGCATTGGCGCTTTCACGGGCGGCATCAAAGTTATTTGCCGAAAGCTCTTCATCAGCTTTACGGTTGAGGCCCGCGATGACCGCTTCGCTTTCCTTGGCGATCAGCTCTGCCTGGGCGGATTCGATGGCCTCGTCAACACGATTGAGGGCTGCCGCATGACGGTCGTCCCCGATTTCACGTGCCTGTTCGAGTTCGAAGCGTGCCTTTTCAACATTGGGTGTCTTGGAGGGACGTGCCCAGCTGAACATGCGACCGAGGAGGGTATTGGGGAGCCCGAGTGCTTCGCGGGCGGCCTCGACATGCCGGTCAACCTGGCGATCAAGGGACCGTGCTTCCTCACGTTCGATGCGATTAATCACATCTATGGCTTGGCGATTGCTATCATCAAGGATCAGGGCCTCTTCGGCGGCGGCGCGGGCTTGAGCCACATCGCCGGCACGGAGAGCGCGCCGGGCTTCATCAGAAAGCTCGGCAGCCCGATCGACAACAGCAGTATCGACCTGTTCCACCGGATCAGGATCAGGATCCTGTTGGGCGGACACGACCGCAGGGATCACCGAAAGGCTGAAAGCCAGGGTGCAGGCCAGCATAAAGCGGCCCAGATGGTTGCATGTGGTTTGCAGGGAGCAACGACGGTTCATGGACCTGAGTCTCTCCTTGGTTGTCCCGTTACCAAGACATTAAAAGTACCTCGTGCTTCGGGGACGCCAGAAGGCGTCAACGGAGTGAGGGGTGTCAAGGCAACAAGTTCTTACAGCACCCCGAGGGGGTGGTGCGACACGTCCTTCAGTCAAGACGGCGCGGGATTACCCCTTGCCGAAAACTGCTTCTCATTTACCAGAGCGGTCGGCTAGTTGCGCCGCGCCTGGATTTGTCGGCGCAGATCCGCTGCGCCCCGGTGATTCCGGTCCTGCCTTAAAATCTCATCAACCAGCGCGAGGGCCTCGTCGTAGCGGTTTTGCTGGAAATGGCCCTGCGCCTCGCGAAGAAGTGTGTTGAGCTGCTCGCGGAGTTGTTCCTGCTGCTCGGCTGTCTTAAGCTCAAACATATTGTTGCGCAGCAGACGGGCTCCACGATCATCCTGGTCAATCTCAATGGTGGGGTGGTGAAAAACACTGAGTACGAAGTCGTACTCCTCCTTGTTTGCCGCCTCCCGATCCGGATTCGTTGGGTCCGGAAGTTTCACTGTAAATTGGCGACGTTGGGGGGGGTCAACAGGAGGAACAGTATAAGTGCGCTCGACCTGGTAAAGATACCCAGTCAACAGGAGCAGTACCGACAGGACCCCGATCGTAACGAGATCGAGGCGCTGCGTGGCCTGATTGAAGAGTTCCTTGTACCTGTCGTTCAAGTCGTTGACTCCACCATTGCGCTGTTACGTGATCCTGTCATCGTCTTCCCCCTGCACCGGCTCCGGCACCCATCCCTCCGAAAAACTCGCCCATCCCTCCGCCGCCAAAGCCCCCACCACCAACAGGCGTTGGGCTCGGGGTTGGTGTGACGTCGAGGTGGTTAAACTTGTCGCGCATCCTCATCGTCAACACGAAGCGTTGGGGAGGGCGCGGATTTCCCCAATATGGCGGCGCCTGCTGAAGGTCGGTCACATCCTCAATACTGGGATTCGTTTCCTCACCTCGTGCCTCACGCAGGCGACCCCGGAAAACCCGTTCAAGAGCGGCGGCCATGTTGGCCGCGGAAACCGGCTCCTCGCTCAAACCCTGAATGCGGACTTCACCATCGTGGTTAAGCCGGATGTCCTCAAGCATGACGTCGGGTGGAAGCGCCTCGGTCATGCGGATAAGAAACTCAACCCAGTAATCCCGCTGGCCGAATGATTTGGAAAGTTCCACGAAGCGGTTGGCAACATCATCATGGATGGCCTGAGCCTGCTCGAAAACCTCGACCTGACGCTGCTCACGCATGATGTCCTGCTGGAGACGCTGCGCCTCCTGAGCATATTTCTGGGCATAATCCTTACCGGCCTGGGAAGCAATCCCAGCGGTGCCAGCCAAAAGGAGAACCATAACTGCCGCCATCTTGTAGGGGAAGTCACGGGTTATCTTCCGTTCCTCGGGAAGGAAATCTATCTGCAGGTCGGAAAGGCCAAGGCCCTGAAGGGCCAGACCAACGGAGATCACAAAGGGGGAGATCGATCCGTGTGATTCCTGCCACTTAAGGGGGGAAGCTTCGGGGAAGTCGCTGACGAGTGTCACCGGGATGGTCAGCTTTTCCTCAAGATAAGAGTCGATCCCCTTGAGCTGGGACTGACCACCACAGAGCACCAAGTTGTCGATGGCCATGCCGTCGGGCTGGGTAATGTAGTAATCCAGGGTGCGGCGAAGTTCGGTGATAAGACGCTCGGTGACCTCGGTAACGGCACCGGAGGCCTCCTGATTGATCGTTTCTTCGTCCTCGAAGTCGAAATTGAACGACATCAATTGGGTGGAAGAGGTCTTGATCCGCTCGGCATCATGAAAACTTTCCACCTGACAGGTTCGCATGATGGCATTTGTCATTTCATTGCCGCCATGGGGAACGGTGCGGACGAAGCCAATGTTGCTGCCAACATCCGATGTCTTGCCGATGGCCAGATCGAGGGAGGTGGCACCAATATTGACAAAGCCCTTCACTTCCTCGAAGACAAACTCTTCTTCCTCGCCGCCCCCATCATCAAGATCCGGGACTTCCTCTTCCACGGCAGCGCCCTTCTTCGCCTTCTTGGGCTTGCTGACCTTCTTTTTCCTGGATGTCACCTTCTCAAAAACACGCTCGGTTTGCTCCTCGGTAAGGCCAAGGAAGCGGTTGGCGCTGAAAAGGGCGAAGGAGGAAACAGCCACGCAAACCGGTTTGACCGGCAGGCGGTTGACGATCTGCATGAAGTCACGGACTTCATCGGTGCGGACGGCCACGAGGAGGACTTCCACCTCGTTTTCCTCGGGAATTTCACGGTGCTGGTATTGGAGGGAGGTCTTGTCGAGGGGGAAGGGAATCTGCTGGCGCGCTTCGTACTGGATGATGCGGGCGATGCGCTCTTCGGAAGTCTTGGGAAGGCGGAAACGGCGGATGAAAACCTTGTGCCCGGAGATGGAAAAAACCGCCTTACGCACACCAAAACGCCCCTTCTTGAGAAGCTCACGGGCGCAGGTGACCATACACGTGCGGACTTCCTCGGGGGACATGGAAGGTGTGGCGCCAGTGGGAGCACTCTGTGCGCGGACGACCCGAACCGAGTTACGGTCGAGGGCAAGTTCCACGATCTTGACGGAATTAAAGCCAAGATCGATTCCCAAGCATTGTTTCAGTGGGGCCATCAGGGAGCCACCATTCCTCGGTCAGGTGTGATCGTGGGACGCCTTCCTGCGCCCCTTCGCCGCAACAAACCACCGGTAGTTCATGCGGGTCTACCTTTATTGTGTGTCCCGGGGAAGATGCCTTGTCCTCGGCCATCCCCGAAACTTCCGGCTTTCAACTTCGTCCTTCCAATTCGGCCCGGCCAAGTGCGTGCTGACGATGTCAGAGACGCGCCCAGGACAGGCCAATCGACTTACCGCCAGACCTCACTTCAGGGGTGTGAGAGGGTCAACGTGTTTCCTCACCATTTGCCCCTAATTTCTTTCCTCCTCCAAGAGTTCCATGCACTTCCCGAACACTTGGTCCACCGAAATTAGATCAACACCATGGTTGAGGGGCAACCCGGTTAATTCCTCGTCAAGCCAATCAGAATTCCCCGGAAAAACAAGAAAAAAATCGGGTCTTGTTCCAGTTTCCTTGCGGAGTCGCGGAAGCGGCGCCCAGCGGTGCGGTGTTGTCCTCCCGAAGAGCAATACCAACGGGCATCCCACCGCGTGGGCCAGATGACCCGGCCCGGAATCCACCCCGACAAAGCACTCCGCTTCTTCCAGCAAGGCCGCCAGCTCCATGCCGTCCAATTGGCCATGGAGGGGTGTTATTGCCGGATTTCCACCGCAAGCAATCGATTCAGCCTCCCCACCACCGACGAGAAAAACACGCAGGCCCTCCCGGGTCAGGCGATCGGCCAGCTCCAGGGCCCGCTCCAACGGCCAGTCCTTGTAGCGGATGTTTGTCTCGGCCTGAACAACGGCATAACCCCGTGCACCGGGCGGATGTTCATTGAGCAGATCGTCGCGCCATTCCTGAAATTCGGAACCGACTTCAATGGAGGGGGCTTCAAGTCGGGTGGATATACCAAGGGGCGCCAGCAGGTCGAGCAGGGCGGTCACTTCCGACTTTTCCCACGATTTTTCCACCGGAAAATCTATCTGTGAACGCCAAAGATGGCGCTCCAGTCCATTGTCCCGGGTCCACGCAACGATGGGAGCACGGTGGGCAAAGAAGGGAGCCGGGGACAACCCGTGGGCATACGCAAGAATTTGAACATCGGCATCAATGTCGGTGAGCAACTGGTGCATGGCACGAAGCGCCCGCGGGGAATTTCCCACCGTCTTGCTGGGGAGACGAAAGACGGTGACGTTTTCCGGCAGGGTCGCCTCAAGAATCTGGTGGCCCGCTTTTCCACAAAGAACGGTGACCCGCCCCCCCGGTGTGGCCTTTGCCAATTGCTGGATCATCGGCAGGGCAAGCACCGCATCGCCCAAATTGTCATGGAGGACAACGAGGGGATGTTCCGGCAAGTCCTCAAGACCATGTTCGCGGGCACTCCCCCGCCAGGATTCCACCCCGTAGGAGAGGACATGGCGGGCGGTGGCCTTGATTCCCTCGCCCAAAAGCTCGCCTCCCTGAAGGAAAAGCCCCTCGGTTCGTTGCATGGGATTGATGGAATCGGGAGAGAAGTCATCCACGGCGGCACGCATCCAGGCAACCTGGCGTGTGGCCCATCCCCGGCGATTGGCCCACGCTTCCCCAAGGGAAAGGGACCCTTTGCTCCAGTCAAGAAGTGCTCCGATGGGCGCGGTAATCACATCCCGGCAAGCGGCGGAAAGGTGCGCCGAATTATGCTCGCGGACCCAATGGGCCTCGCCATCGGCACGGAGGCGATCCATCAGGACGTCGGGGTCGAGGCGCTCCTGGGGAACATGATGCCAGACGAGGGCGCGGCGGGCGACCCCGGTGCGATAGCCGGACCGGCGAATCTGCCGCCACCAATCAGCGTCCTCACGGCCCGAGTAATAATCGCCGTCCCGTCCCCCGATTTCCTGAAAGGGCTGGGAGCGGAAAAGCTCCGTTTTTGCCATCAAATTTGACGTGGAGGGAAGTATGCGGCGCCCCCCGAGCGGACCGAGGTAGGCTTCGGGAAGCAATCCGACGGCCCAGCAAAGATCAGGGTGGTAGTTGTCGGGCGCTTCCAACTCATCCGCGGGAAGAACCATGCCGCCGACCGCCTCCAGGTTCCCTTCGCCTGCGTTGGCCAAAAGACGTTCCAGCCAGTGGGGATCGGCCTCGCAGTCATCGTCGAGGAAGGCAATCCATTCGGTCTCCGCCTTTCGGATCCCCTGATTGCGGGCCTCGGCAAAACTCCCCCGGGGGGACATGGGCACCACCTCCACGGACAGGGGTGCACAATCATGGCCGGAAACCCACTCGCCGCTTCCATCGGAGGGATCCGTGCAAACCACGAAAACCTTGTCCGGCAGCCGTGTTTGCTTCACGAGCGATGCCAGGCACTTTTCAAGAAGTGGCAGGCGGCGGGCGGTAAGGATGATAACGGCGCAGGTCGTATCCATGGATTAAGTAACGCGGAATCCCGCCGTTGGGGAAAGGGAAATCAAGAGATGATTCCTCCGCGGGAAGATGGCCGGATGCAACGGCGACCGGTTGTCCATGTGGCAACAAGGATCAATCAACAAAAAATGCGGGTAACGCTTGTCTATACAAGGTCATTCCCGTTCCCTTGGGGTAAAGGCCTGCAGTGGATTATCCCGAACGAGCGAATGCACTTCCTCGCTGGCAAGTCCCGCCTCGAGAAGCATGGGAATCAGACTTTCCTGCAGGTCACCAAAGAAACGGAATTCACCACCGCCCGGTTCTCCAACGGAGTACCATCCGGCATCATGGGAAAGGAGAACGCGGTGAAGCAGGCCCTCATTACGCATGAGAAGCACAAGATCACGATGCAATTCCAATGTTTGCGGTGATATCCCATCATACTCCACCCAGACACCCATACGGGCCAGTCTCAGATGACGTTCAGTGTTGGGGTCCATGTTCGCATGCACCCAGATCAATGCATCGAGGGGAATCGACTCCTCCTCAAAAATTCCCACTGCCTCGACAATGGCCGCACCATCCGGTGCATGACAGGCAATCACCAGCCCCGTTTCCCGGTGTGTGATTGCAGCTGCCCGTATGATCTCAAGGCTAACGTCGGGAAGGGGTGCCGCATCGACTCCGATCTTGACAAACCCGGGCCTGATTCCAGTCCCGTCAATACCGTCCCTCCATTCTGCAATCCACTCATCTGCAAGATCCGCGGCGGAACGCTGGTGAGTATTCCATGGAAGGAAGTGAAAGTTGGCGGCTGCATAATACCCTGTGTTTGTGAGTATATGTATATCCGCTGCCCTTGAAAGCTCGTGAAGCAATTGCACATCGCGGCCCAGCAATGCGGGTGTGCATTCGACCAGCACCCCAACCCCGGTCTCCCGGAGGCGATGGAGGTGGGGAAGAATCATCTCGAAGGCGGCATCCCGATCGTAACGGTGCTCCCCAACCTCCCCAGCTCCGATGAAATCAACCAACAGGTGCTCATGGGGAAGGATCATTGTGGACGTGGTAAGATTAACCTCGCCACGGACGGTTATGAGTTGGGCATGTGCGATGGAGGGGAATAAACTCCATGTGAAGAACAGAAAAAAAAGCCAGCCTGTAATTTTCTCCATTTGATTGGAGAGGGAAGGTGAGGCCAATGAGTGGATTGTAATCTCAGTGAATTCCATTGTGTTACTGATCCCAAAGTGGTGGTACGCCACGAGTATAGACAGGAAAGGTATATGGCGATGAAGTGAAGAACGGGGTCAAGTCAGCCTTGTTTCTAGACAACGAGCCACCTGCCGGGGTTTGCGGAGGTGGCTCGATAAGAGGACGTATGTACATTAAGACCTTGCTGCACTTACCCCGGCAGGTCGCTGGTTCCCATCAGCCAGGCGTCCACACCGCGGGCGGCCTTGCGGCCTTCCGCGATGGCCCACACGACGAGGCTTTGGCCGCGGCGCATGTCACCGGCGGCAAAGACGCCCTCCGCCGAGGTCATGTAGTTGTCGTCGGCCTTGACGTTTCCGCGGGGGTTCAGTTCGAGGCCCAACTGCTCAATGGGGCCGGGCTTTTCGGGGTGCACAAAGCCCATGGCGAGGAACACCGCCTCGGCGGGCCAGGTCTCTTCGCTGCCGGGAACGGGCTTCATTGCGTGGCGACCGTTTTCATCCTTCGTCCATTCCACCCGCTCGGTGATCAGGGCCTTCACGTGCCCCTTGTCGTCGCCGATGAACTTCTTGGTGTTGATGGAATACTCGCGCTTGCCGCCTTCCTCGTGGGCGGAGGAAACACGGAAAACCCGGGGCCATTCGGGCCACATATTGTCGGGGGCACGTTCTTCCGGCGGACGCGGCACGATTTCAAACTGGGCAATGGAGGCGGCACCCTGACGGTGGGAGGTCCCCAGGCAGTCGGCGCCGGTGTCACCACCACCAATGATGATGACATTCCTGTCCTTCACGTTGATGGAGGTCATCCAGTCGGGAAGGTCCCCGTAGTTGAGGTGGTTTTGCGCGGTGAGGAAATCCATGGCGAAGTGAACGCCCTTGAGTTCGCGACCGGGAATATTCAGGTCGCGGGGCTGGGTGGAGCCGCAGGCAAGCACGACGGCATCGGCATCGCCTCGAATTTCATCCATGGTGATATCAACACCGATGTTGCAGCTGGTGCGGAAGGTGATGCCCTCCTCGCGGAGGAGATCAACGCGGCGGTCGACGACATGCTTTTCGAGCTTGAAGTCGGGAATGCCGAAGGTGAGGAGGCCGCCGACGCGCGGGGCGCGTTCGTAGACGGTGACGGTGTGTCCCGCCTTGTTGAGCTGGGCCGCGGCGGCAAGGCCGGCGGGTCCGGATCCAATAACGGCGACCTTCTTGCCGGTGCGATGGGCGGGAGGTTCGGGCTTGATCCAGCCTTCCTTGAAGGCTCGGTCAACGATGGAAACCTCGATGAGCTTGATGGAGACGGGAGGCTCGATAATGCCAAGGACACAGGACCCCTCGCAGGGTGCCGGGCAGATGCGGCCAGTGAATTCGGGGAAGTTGTTGGTCTTGTGGAGGGAATCAATGGCTTCCTTCCAGCGGCCCCGATAGACATGGTCATTCCAGTCGGGGATGAGGTTGCCAAGGGGGCAGCCCTGGTTGCAGAAGGGGACGCCGCAATCCATGCAGCGTGCGCCCTGGGCCTTTTGTTTTTCCTCGGGGAAATCCAGATAGATTTCCTTCCAGTCATTGACCCGATCTTCCACGGGTCGTGAAGGAAGTGTTTCGCGGGGGATTTCCATAAAGCCGGTGGGCTTGCCCATGTTCTATATGCTCCGTTCTGTTCTTCTTTGGGGGAACCCGCTCCCGGTGCGTGGTCGTGCCGGGAGCGGCGATGATTATTTCCTTGGGGGAGGGGCAATCAGGCGGTTGCCGTTTGCTTTCCCTTTTTCTTTTTCATTTCAAGCAGCACGCGACGGAAGTCCTCGGGCATGACCTTGACGAACTGGGGAAGGGAGGTCTCCCAGTTGTCGAGGATGCCCCTGGCGATCGGGCTGTCTGTGTACTTGGCGTGATTTTCCAGGAGGCGGCGAAGCGTGGCTTCGTCCTCCTGTTCGTCCGCCCGTTCAAGAAGAACCATTTCCTGATTGCAAAGGGCGGGGAAGTTATTGTCCGGGTCGTACACATAGGCGATACCACCGCTCATACCCGCGGCGAAGTTGCGTCCTGTCGGACCGAGAATCACCGCACGACCACCGGTCATGTACTCACAACCGTGATCGCCGACACCTTCCACCACCGCCTCGACACCGCTGTTACGGACGCAGAAGCGCTCGCCAACGACACCGCGCAGGTAGACCTCGCCGCCGGTGCCACCGTAACAAATCACGTTGCCGGCGATGATGTTTTCCTCGGCCTTGAAGTTCGGGATACTCGGCGGGCGGACGATGATGCGGCCACCGCTCAAGCCCTTGCCGACGTAGTCATTCGAGTCACCAACGAGGTCGAAGGTCACGCCCCTCGCCAGGAATGCCCCGAAGCTGTTACCGGCACTTCCAGTGAACCGGACCTTGATGGTGCCGTCGGGAAGACCTGCGTTGCCGTAGCGCTTTGCAATCTCATTGGAAAGCATCGTGCCCACGGTGCGGTTGATATTCCTGATGGGGAGTTCACAGGTCACCGGTTCCTTGCTTTCGAGGGAATGCATGGCGAGCCCGATGAGCTGGTTGTCGAGGGCCTTGTCCAGTCCGTGATCCTGCTTGATCATGCAGCGGCGGGGAATTTCGGGACCGACCGGGGGATTGAAAAGGATCGCGCTGAAGTCGAGCTTCGCGGCCTTCGGATGATCGTCGGGTGCCTCGAAAAGGAGGCAGTCGGCACGACCAACGGCCTCATCCATCGTTCTGAAGCCGAGCTTGGCGAGGTACTCACGCACCTCCTCGGCAACGAAGAAGAAGTAGTTGATGATGTGTTCGGGGGTGCCCTGGAATTTCTTGCGCAGCACCGGGTCCTGGGTCGCGATGCCCACGGGGCAGGTGTTCAGGTGACACTTGCGCATCATGATGCAGCCCGATGCGATGAGCGGTGCGGTGGAGAAGCCAAACTCCTCGGCACCGAGAAGGGCGCCGATGACGACCTCGCGGCCGGTCTTGATCTGGCCATCAACCTGGACAACAACACGGCCACGGAGATCGTTGAGAACGAGTGTCTGCTGTGTTTCCGCGAGACCAAGCTCCCATGGCAATCCGGCGTGCTTGATGGAGGTCAGCGGGGAGGCCCCGGTGCCACCACCATCGCCACTGATGAGGATGTGGTCGGCCTTCGCCTTGGACACGCCTGCGGCGATTGTACCCACACCAACCTCGGAGACGAGCTTGACGGATATACGCGCCCGCTTGTTGGCATTCTTCAAATCGTGGATCAGCTGGGCAAGATCCTCGATGGAGTAAATATCGTGGTGGGGCGGCGGGGAAATGAGGCCCACACCGGGTGTGGAGTGGCGCACCCGGGCGATCATCTCGTCGACCTTGTGGCCGGGAAGCTGGCCACCTTCGCCGGGCTTGGCACCCTGGGCCATCTTGATCTGGATTTCATCGGAGTTGGCAAGGTATTCCGCCGTCACACCGAAACGCCCCGATGCCACCTGCTTGATGGCGGAACGGCGATTGTCGGTGAAGCGGATGGGATCCTCGCCCCCCTCGCCGGTGTTGCTCTTTCCACCAAGGTGGTTCATCGCCTTGGCGAGATTTTCGTGCGCCTCGGGGCTGATGGAACCAAGGGACATGGCGCCGGTGCAGAAACGACGGACGATGTCCTTCGCCGACTCCACTTCCTCAAGGGGAATGGGCTCGTTGGGGGATTCGAACTGAAGGAGCCCGCGCAGGGTCGTGCGCTTGCGATTTTCATCATCCACCAGGCGGGAGAATTCCTTGTACTTGTCGTAGCTTTCCAGCCGCACTGAATGCTGGAGGGAGGCAATCGTGTCGGGGTTCCATGTGTGATGTTCCCCGTCCTGGCGCCAATGGTAGTTCCCGCCGCTGTCAAGCACACTGACCTCGGTGGGAATCGGCGGGAAGGCACGACGATGGCGCCGCAGGCTTTCGTTGGCGATGATTTCAAGATCGATCCCCTGCAGGCGGGAAATGGTTCCGGTGAAGAACTCCTCGACCAACTCATTGCCGAGGCCGATGGCTTCGAAGATCTGCGCACCGCGGTAGCTTTGGATGGTGGAAATTCCCATCTTGGAGGCGACCTTGAGAAGCCCCTTGTTCACGGCATTGATGTAGTTGGCGCGCAATGCGGGATAATCCAGCCCGTCGGGCATCATGCCGCTATTGGATAGATCGCGGATGGTGTCGAAGGCAAGATACGGGTTGATGGCGCTGGCACCGTAACCGAGCAGCAGGCAGAAGTGGTGCACCTCGCGGGCCTCGCCGGTTTCGAGGATAAGCGCCGTGCGGGCACGGTCCCCCTCGCGAATGAGGTGGTGATGAACGCCACCGATGGCGAGGAGACTGGGAATGGCGACGTTTTCCGCATCCACACCGCGGTCACTGAGGATGACATTTGTATATCCGTCGCGGACGGCCTCAAGGACGGCATCGCGGAGCTTGTTGACCCCGTCGATCAGACCCTTCACGCCCTCACCAGCCCGGTACAGCATGGGAATGGTTTTGGCACGAAGGTGGGGAATTTCGCTGGCGCGGATGGACTCGAGTTCCTGGTTGCTGAGGATCGGCGTGTCCAGACGCAGCATCCGGCAGTTTTCCGGGTTCTCCTCGATGAGGTTCCCCTCGCTGCCCAGATAGGTAACCAGGGAGGTCACAAGCTCCTCGCGGAGCGCATCGAGGGGCGGGTTGGTCACCTGGGCAAAGAGCTGCTTGAAGTAGTTGTATAGAAGCTGGGGGCGGTCGGAGAGACAGGCGAGCGGCGTGTCGTTGCCCATGGCACCGATGGCCTCCTTGCCGGTCGTCGCCATCGGCTCGATGAGCTTGTGGACGTCCTCCCGTGTATAGCCAAAGGCATGCTGGAGATTGAGCAGATTCTCGGCTGTGGGAGCGGGAAGGGGCTCGCGCTTGGGAAGGTCGGCAAGGGTACTCAGATTCTGTTCCAGCCACCGCGACCAGGGGCGCTGGTTGACAAGGTCACGCTTGATTTCCTCGTCATCGATGATCCGGCCCTGACGTGTATCGACAAGGAAGATTTTGCCGGGTTGGAGGCGCCACTTGCGCTTGATGCGGGAATTCTCAATGTTGAGCACGCCCACCTCGCTGGCCATGACGACCAGACCATCGTGGGTTTCCACGTACCGTGCGGGGCGCAGGCCGTTGCGGTCGAGAACCGCGCCAACGGAGACACCGTCGGAGAAGGCAATGGCGGCGGGACCGTCCCACGGTTCCATCATGCAGGCGTGATATTCATAGAAGGCCTTAAGCTCGTCGGACATCTGCTCATGGCCGTCCCATGCCTCGGGAATGAGCATGAGAATGGCATGGTGCAGGGGGCGACCGTTGAGGACGAGGAACTGAAGGGCGCTGTCGAGGGTGGCCGAATCGCTTTGGGCCTCGGAGAAGAGCGGGAACATCTTGTCGAGTTCCTCGCCGAAGACCTTCGAGGAAAGGGACCCGCGCCGGGCACGCATCCAGTTGCGGTTGCCGCGCAGCGTGTTGATCTCGCCGTTGTGGGCAAGATAACGGTAGGGGTGGGCCAGTTGCCACTCGGGGAAGGTGTTGGTCGAAAAGCGCGAGTGGACGATGGCCAGGTGGCTTTCGAAGTCCGGATCCTTCAGATCGAGGAAGTACTCGGAAAGCTGATCGGTGGTCAGCATCCCCTTATAGATCATGCGGTTGGTGGAAAGTGCACAGATATAGAACTGGCTGCTGCCCGGAATGCTCAACTGCTCGGAGAGATTTTCCGTGCGCTGGCGAACGAGATACAGGCGCCGCTCGAAGTCGCGACGATTGTAGAAGCTCGGGCTCATACCGATGAAGCATTGGCGGATGAACGGTTCGGAGCGACGGGCGATATATCCCACTGCGTCACTGTTAACCGGCACGTCGCGCCAGCCGAGGAATTCCATGTCGTAGTCGCGCACGACCTTCTCGATGAGGATCTCGTGCTGGAGACGTTCCTTCTCATTGGCAGGCAGGAAAATCGTGGCAACGGCATACTGCCCGGCGGGGGGAAGGTGCAGCCCAAGTTTCTCCCGGCATTCGCGGCGCAGGAACTTGTCGGGCATGGAGACCAGAATACCGGCTCCGTCACCCGTGCAGGGGTCGCAACCCCGGGCGCCACGGTGATCCAGATTATTTAGGACCTCCAGCGCCTCGGTGATAATCCGATGGCTGGGAACCCCGTCGATCTGGCAGACAAAGCCAACGCCGCAGGCGTCATGCTCGAGCTTGGGGTTGTAGAGGCCCTGGGCCTTGGGACGGCCCACGTAAGAGTGATTAATTGTCGTCATTCCACATCCATTTGAGACTGATATCCTCCAACCCTCGTGTGCAGGCGGGGGGGAGGGAACAGAAGCCTATAAGAGGCGTTCGGTACAAAACAAGGGGTTTGTCAATTAGGACGGTTCGAAAAATGGGCCGGATTGTACCCTAAAAGCCCTCCAGACCAGCGGTTGAAACCACTTTATTGGTCCAAATACCAATGGGGGTCATTGTAGAGGTCATCGGGGTCCGTATGTCGCCCGGGATGTCCCATGCCAAAGCGCTGGGTGCCCCGGCGTTTCCCCTTCCCCCGCCCGATGGGAATGATCCGGGCCCCACGGCGGGTGACAAAGGGAATCTCGATCCCCTCCAGTAGCCGAAGAATCCAGCGGAACCGAATCAGCGCCAGTGCCATGAGCACCCCGGCCAGATGCGCCTCGTGGCTGACACGCCCCCCCATGAAGCCCCACATCCGGATATTCTCCAGAATTCCCAGGGCGAGGAAAATGCCGATAATGACGGCCAGCACCCGCAAGGGCACCGGAATCATCAACATCAGCATCACCCGGATATTGGGAAACCAAAGTGTTGCCGCCGTGAGAATCGCAAATCCCGCCCCGCTGAAGCCAAGGAGGCCGACTTCAGGGCGCCCCATGGCAAAGGCAAGAATGCAGTGGACCAATCCCCCCGCCAATCCCGCCAGAATCAGGAACCAGCCAAACCGCCGCGTCCCCATTTCCCGCTCCACCAGGGGACCGAAGAAGAAGAGCACCAGCATGTTCCCAAAAAGGTGGAAAAAATTGTCGTGGTTGAAGATCGAGATGAGAAACTGCCAGATGTTCCCCTGAAGGATTGCCTGCTCGGGGACGAGAATGAAGACCCTGCGGATCAGGCCCGCCATCATCTCGTTCTGGGCAAAGATGGCCGTCGCAATCCAGTAGACCAGCGTGACCAGTACATTGATGTAAAAGAAGCGCCGGGTGATCCCGGGCATGTATTGGGCAAAAAAGCCGTCTGTTTCGCGGAGGAAGTCTCTCATGGGGCGAAACGGTAGGAACGCCCCTCCCCCACGTCAACGGCAAGGGTGGCGGAACAGGGAAGTGACAATGCGGTTTGGAGCGTTTTCAACCCCGTAACCCGCATTGACCCCAATCGCCCCCACTCTGTACGGTTGTTCGCCGGAAATGAGAACCCACACAATGAACAACCGAGATTCGGAAACCCATCAACCACCATGATTCACGCCAGCGTCGAAACCCTGCCCGAGGAAAAAGTGGAAAAGAAGCTCGCCGACGAGCCCCTTTTCCAGGTCATCCTTTTTGATGATGACGAGCATTCCTACCCCTACGTCATCGAAATGCTTGGCAACCTGTTTGGTATCAGTGTGGACGAGGCCAACCGCATCGCCTACGAGGTCGATTACCTTGGCCAGGCCATGGTAATGGTCTGCCCCCACGGCGAGGCCGTGGCGAACTGCAAGAAAATTACAAGCTACGGAGCCGATCCGCGCATTGAAAACAGCCGAGGCAGCATGAACGCCACCGTGGAGCCCGCCCCATGACCAACTCCCAGTCCACCTCCCAGCACCGTGCCGAGGCGGAAAAACACCCTCCCGTTCAGGTCGCCATCCTCACGATCAGCGACACCCGCACCCCGGAAACCGATTCTTCCGGCCGGTTGATGGCAAAACTCCTCACCGAGGCGGGGCATGCGGTCATCCATCAAATTATCCTCCCCGACGAACCCGATCAAATCCGTGAAACTGTCTGCGAGTTGGCCGGGCGGGGGGACATTCAGGCGGTCCTCACCAATGGAGGCACGGGAATTTCGCCCCGCGACGGTACTTTCGAGGCCATCAGTGGCATCCTCGACAAGACCCTGCCAGGATTTGGGGAACTCTTTCGCATGCTCAGCTGGGAGGAGGTCGGTGCCGCCGCCATGCTTTCCCGTGCGGTGGCAGGCCTTCACGGGCGGACCCTGATCTTTTCCATGCCCGGGAGCAGCAACGCCGTGGAGGTCGCCATGCGGCGCCTCATCATCCCCGAGATCGCCCATCTTGCCTGGGAAGTAACCCGAAAATAAACAACCCCTCCGCAGACGAGCCCGTTTCGGACGTCGTTTCGGAGGGGTTAATTGGCAAACATCGCCCGGATTGATCAGGGCTGGATGAGGATCAGTCGATGCTGGGCTCGCTTGCCCGGGTGGCTTCTCTTTCCTCACGCATGCGGATTTCCTCGGCGATGGAGGGGCTGAAATCCCCATGGACCCACTCGAAGTAGGTGCCTTCATCATTCAGACTGGGCTGATGCCCGAAGATAATGTCGAGGTGGGGCTGGGAAACGACCCAGTGGATGGGCCTCATGACGGAATATTCCAGCAGAATACCCACGGGATGAACCACGTAGGAGATCAACCGGAAGGGGTTGTCGCTCTTGTTACGACGGTACCTGTCTGCAAGGGCCGGGGAAAAGGCCGTCGCAGCAATAACCGCGACAAGGAAGATGAGGATATGGCTGGAGTTTTTCATGGCTTGGCTGCCTGTCCTGATAAGTGTCGGAGTCATCAGCACTGACATCGCCCGTTAGGTCAAGGGGGAAACAACATTGAAATGGAAATGGGGCGCAACTCAGTAAAATATAGACCTTGTTGACTCAAGAGGGCTTGATTGGGGGCATTCTGATCT
>JAFIGB010000287.1 GCA_020831705.1 Candidatus Sumerlaeia bacterium
CGATATGACGATGGGGATGGGGAATATCCTCCACAACGACGTCCACCTTGGTGGCAGCGATGGTGTGGCGCTTGACATCATTTCGCTCAAGGCGAAAGCCTGGGATGTTCAACTTCGTCAGTGCTTCCTGAAGGGCATCGAAGTCCACGCCGAGATCCACCAGCGCCCCGAGAAACATATCCCCGGCGGCACCGGCAACGGGGTCGATGTATAGAAACCGGACGAGGCTTTTTGTTTCGGCGGCCTCGCCATTTTCATGGTCATGGTCATGATGATGCCCATGATCATCGTCGCCATGGTGGTGATGGTGGTGGTGACCATGATCGTGGGAGTGATCGTGGTCGTCATGCTTTTTCTTGTGGGCAAGCGGAGTGGACATCGGGGGATCCTTGTCTATCAATATGTTGCTGGGCGATCAGTGGGAGAAGCGTTCCTCCTGCCAGGGGTCGCCATTGTTGTGGTAGCCATACCGCTCCCAGAATCCGGGGCGGTCGCGGGAGAGAAATTCAAATCCATTGAGCCACTTGGCACTTTTCCAGAAATAGTAGCGGGGAACGAGCATGCGCACCGGCCCTCCGTGGTCCGGCTCCAGTGGCTTCCCATCGTAGGTATGGGCAAGGAGGACATTATCATCAAGAAGGTGGGAGATCGGCGTGTTGGTTGTATATCCGCCCTCCGCATGCTGGAGGACGAAGTTCGCCTCGCCGGGAATGCAGCCACACTTCCGTTCAATTTCCTGGAGGAAATCGGTGAACCGAACACCCTCCCACTCCATGTCGAGCTTCGTCCACCGGGTGACACAATGAATATCACAGGTGACCTTTGTTTGGTGCATGGCGAGGAGGTCGTCCCATGTAAAGACATGTTCGCAGTCAATGACACCAAAGACCCGGCATGTCCATTCCTCCCTTGCCAGCTGGGGGGTGTGCCCGTAGGTGAGGACCGGGAAGCCCTTGACAAGTGTCTGACCGGGGGGAATGCGGTCGGCATTGGGGTCGTCGGCAAATTTGTCAAATGTTCCCATGTAGTCACTCCTTAATAGCGTGGCGTGGAGGGATCAGCTCGCAGGGACCAGGCATCGATTCCTCCGACAAGGTTTCGCACGTTCTCGAAGCCATGGTTTTTCAGAAACGCCTGGACGTTGGCCGAGCGCACTCCATGGTGGCAATAAACGACGACCTCCTCCTCCGCGTGCTCCTCCAGTTCCATCAACCGCGACGGGATGTCACCCATGGGCACATGAACGGCACCCGGGATGGCGCAAAGGGCGACTTCCTCCGTCTCCCGCACGTCGATGAGTACGGGTGCCTTCCCGTCATCGATGCGCTGCTTCAATTCCTCCACCGTACAATCCGTCATGTAAACAATCCTCCTGGTTCGTTGCGGGCGACATTTGGCCCGGAAAAAGCCGGAAGCAAGATCATAACCGCCTTTGCCCCCGCAGGCACGGGGGGTTAGACCATGATGCATCTTCCCGCACCGGGGGCCAAGGTGCATTTCAATCCATCGCGAGGCATTCTTTACCATGAGCGGCGATCAGGGACAAATCACATCCGCCATGAAGTGGCAGGAAGCATGGAAATCCGGCAACCGTGCCGTTGTCGACTTTCACGCCTCCCCACCATGGGAATTTCCCGAATCCGTACGGAATACCTCCCGCCCCCTTGATACGGCAGCGATTGAGGAGTGGAAAAACCTCCTCAAGCCCCACGCCGGGGATCATGACCTTTCCCCCCTTGATCAAATGAAGGACCCCGCGACCCGGGTTGTGGTCACGGGGCAGCAGGCCGGGGCGCTCATGGGACCCCTTTACGTTGTCTACAAGGCGCTGGCCGCCCGTCACTGGGCCATGGAGTACACGAAACGCCACGGTACCCCATGTCTTGCCCTCTTCTGGGTGGCCTCCGACGATCATGATCTGGAGGAAATCGCCACCGGCACCTGGCTGGACAAAAATGACAACCTGTTAAACGCCCGGATCTCCCGGGATGATTCCACCGGGAAGCGTTCGGTTTTTCACGAGGGACTAAATGCAACAGCTTGCGGGGAACTTTTGCGCGAACTTCGGGAAACAACCCCGGAAACGGAGTTCCGGGAAGCCATACTTGCCGATATCGAGGCCTCCCTTGCCCAGGATAATTTCGAGGCCCATTTTTTGGAGCTTCTGTGTCGTTGGCTCCTCCCCCTCGGTATATATCCCATCGTCCCGCGCCTCGGTTTCCTTCGCCGTGGTTCCGTGTCCCTGTTCAAGGAAGATTTGGAAGGTGCAGGAAGGTCGAGCGGGTTGGTTCGTGAGGCCGGGGAACGCATCGCCCGCCTTGGCCTGACGCCCCCCCTTCACCGCGAAGGAAATGAATTGAACTTTTTCCTGGAGGTGGAGGGGATCCGATGTCGCCTGGTCCTGAATGGGGATATGGTCATCGCTCAGGAACCGGGAAGCCGGGAAGGACGCGGATCATGGTCGACGGCGGAACTGGCCTCCCTTGCTGAAGCACAACCCCATAGAATCTCCCCCAACGCCATGATGCGCCCCCTTGTCCAGGATCTCCTGCTTCCCACGGTGGCGTATATCGCCGGGCCAACCGAGCTTGTCTACCATGGCCAGATTGGGGAGCTTTACGACCACTTCAAAGTCCCCCGCCCTGCGGTGTTTCCAAGGCCGAATGTATTCCTCCTGGAACCACGGCAGGCGCGGGCACTGGGGAAGTTCGCCATCGACCCGGTTGAACTTCTCGCCACCGGCTCCCACGATACCGTACTCGATGCGCTCCGTTCCCTTTCCACATCGGGGAATGAGGAGCAAATATTGCAGGAGCACCGCCAACGTATAGACAGGGAGTTGGAACAACTGGCCGAATACCTCGCCACACTCGGGAACGACACCGCCATCGAACGTGCCATGGAGAAGCTCCGACAAGGCACCCACACCGGCCTCGACAAGCTGGAGGAGCGCCACCGGGTCTTCATTGCAAATCGCGATTCAAACCTTGTCGCCGCCCGGGAAAAAATAACCGCCGGCCTTTTCCCATCAAAAATCCCCCAGGAACGGGCCATCAGCATGATCAGCCCCCTGCTCATCAACCACGGCCCTGGCATCCTGAGGCTTCTGGGAGACAAGCTTGACTACACAGCAGCAGGTTTTCAGGTACTTGAGGTCGCCAGGCTTGGTGAGTAGACCGCAGGGGTTTGGCTAGTGAGGGACTCAATTCAATCCGCCTCATATTCCTACTCTTTGGTGAGTCCTGTGGGTCAATAGTGGGTTGACACCTCATTTTCCCAGATGGATTCTAATAAGGAACGAAGTTGACCTAACTTGGTCTTAATATGGCCTGAGCTGTAGCTCCAGTCAACAAATTTACTGGATAAATTTAAGAACGCACTCAACATGGAGGCAACGATGGACAAGAATCCCGGCTTCACGATTAAGATCTTTTTTCCCAAAGGTAACCCGGACGGCTTAAAAACTGTTGAGAAGCCGAACTGGACGGGGCTTGGCGTCATCTGCCCCAAAGCACTGTTCCCAGAAGAGAAGAAGTTGGATTACTTCGCCAACCCTGGGGTTTATGTATTGACATCCTCTCCTTCAGATAGCAGCGCATCTCGTATTTATATTGGGGAGGCTGACAAAATCGTAAGCCGCCTTGAGGGACATTATAGACACAAACACTTTTGGACCCAAGGAATATTCTTTGTTTCGATGGACAAGAGGTTGAACAAGGCGCATGTCAAGTATCTTGAGTCCAAGCTTATAGAAATCGCAAAAAAAATAAACCGATGCAGCCTTCAAAACAAGGAAGCCCCCAAGCCGCCAAATCTCTCAGCACCTGAAATAGCAGATATGCAGAATTTTCTTCATGAAATGTTGAATATTTTCCCTGTACTTGGAATTAATGCGTTTAAGGAACCGGAACGTGGTGTCAGCATTGTGGGGACTCTCAAGTTGAGCTCAAAAGGCGTCATTGCCATGGGAGAAGAGACTGGTGAAGGTTTCACAGTTTACATGGGCTCCCAACTTGTTCGTGAGGATACTCCTGCGATCCCAGAAAAAGTTAAAATTATTAGGCAGGAACTACTTACCAATGGAGTTATTGTTGATCGGGAAAGTGCGTATGAATTCACTCAAGACTTTTCCTTCACATCACCCTCGTTAGCCTCGTCGGTCATCCTTGCAAGGGCGTCAAGTGGACTTAAAAATTGGCGAAACGAAAAGGGACAGACACTTGGGGAGATTCATGAGCAAATCGCTGGTGACGATGAATCTCCTGAAGGCGAGTGAGATGTTCAGTCAGGTGAGTCGCCTGATAACAACTTTGGAAGGAACCAACTTGGCTTCTCTGGTTGGTGTTAAAATGCGTTAATGGTGATGTTCTCTCAATAACGTCAGATCGTTTTTGAAAAGACGCTCACTTCGTGCACCTACTAGACACCCAACAACCCCGGTGCGCGGAAGGGCATGGCGGCGAGGTAGGCGCTCCCCCGCCAAAGCATCGTTTCATCGGGCAGGTAACTGGGGTGATGGAGGGGAACGTAGGGGGAACCGTCGGGGAGGGCGCCGAGGAACACGAAGGCTGATGGCTTGTCCTGGGCGAAGTAGGAAAAATCCTCGCCTCCCATGTGGGCCACGACCTCCTCGACACTTTCAGGGCCGAACATTTCCATGATGGCGCCGGATGCAGCCTCGATGGCACGGGCATCATTGACCACCGGCGGGTAGGTATGATCGGCGATCACATCGGCATCGCAGTTCCATGCCTTGGCGGTATTGCGGCAGATGTCGCGGATCATCTCCTCGATTTCCTCGATGCGGGCGATGTTGAAGGTCCGGAAGGTTCCCTCAAAACGCACCGACCCTGGGATGACATTGTTGGCCATCCCACCCTGGATCACCGTCACGGAACAGACCACCGATTCCATGGGGGGAACACGGCGGCTGGCAATTTGTTGAAGCGCAAGAATGCAAGCCGCGGCAGCAGGCATCGGATCCTGACACTCGTGGGGCATGGCACCGTGACCACCACGGCCCTTGATGGTGACATCCAGGGAACCCACCGCGGCCATGGTTTCTCCGACCCTCATGCCGAACCGCTCGCTGCGGGTCCGCGGCGAAACATGAATCCCGAAGCAGCCCAGAACGTCGCGTGTCAGACCGGCCTGAACGAAATCCCTCGCTCCCCCGGGGCCGACCTCCTCGCCGTGCTGAAAAACGAACCGGACGGATACGGGAAGCTCCTCGCGGCGCTTCTGAATCAACTTCATCGCCCCCAACAGCATGGAGGAGTGGCAATCATGGCCGCAAAGGTGCGCAACTCCGGGAACCGTGGAACGGAAGGGGACGTCATTTTCCTCCTGGATGGGAAGGGCGTCCATGTCGGCGCGCAGGAGGATGAACTTGTCCGGATTGGCGGGACTGACCAGGTCCACGGCGAACCCATGACGGCCCGGCAATGGGGTTCCCGGTTCCAGGCCAAGAGCCCTGACTTCCTTTTGCAGGAATTCTGACGTTTCCTTTTCCTCGAAGGAAAGCTCGGGGTGTTGATGCAGGTAACGACGACGTTCCACAATCCAGGGCTGGATTTTCTGTGCATCATCAGCGAGTTTTTTCAGGTCAATCTGCGGAGTCATACAGGACAATCCTGGCGTTGGTTCATTTAAAGTACGGCCCGGTGCCATCCCCTCCACCGGTCCGGGGAATGGGGACCAGCGCGAGAAGGATAAACAGGACCATAATGGCAAGGAGGGCCAACACAAGGGCAAAGACCGAACCGGTCTGCAGGCCGATGAAGGTCACGGCAATGGCAAGGACGCCAAGGGCACCGCCCGAGACCAAGCGCCGATAGAGAATGTTGAAGAATCGTTCGAGGGCGAAAATATCCGCCTCGTGGATGCGAATGCGCAGCTGCTCGCGCTCCATGCGGTGGATGACCTCGGCGAGTTCCCGTGTGGTTGTATAGAACTCCTTCGCCCCGTCGATGATGCGATCCTTCATCGGTTTATCGCCGCTGAAGGCAATCTCGCGGAGCATTTCGCGGATGATCGGCGTCGCTGCCTGGAGGGCATTGAACCGGGGATTGTACTGCATTGCGATTCCCTCGATGAGTGAGGATGCGCGGAACAGATAGACAAGGTTCGTGGGCATCCGCAGGGGGAACTTGTAAAAGGTATCAATGATGTCCTGGGCGATTTCCTGGATCTGGCGCGGTGTCACGTCAGTGGTCAGCTGAATTTCCAGAAGCGTCTGGGCCGCATCGCGAAGCACCCCCCGGTTGATCCCGGGGTCGACCATGTCGAGGGTGTAAAAGCCGTCCACAATGGAATCAATATCGTTGGTAGTTACTGCATGGACGAGCTTGAGCAGCTCCAGCCGGGTACGTTCGCTGAACTCGAGTGCCATGCCAAAGTCCAACAATACAAGGCGCTTTTGCTTGTCGACGAGCAGGTTCCCGGGATGGGGATCGGCATGGATGAATCCATCAACGACAACCATGCGCACCCAGGTCTCAATGAGTAGTTGGGTCAGGTCTTCCGTGGAGACATCCAGGCGACGGAGCCCCTCCACGTCATCCACGCGGACTCCCTCGATATATTCAATGACGGCGGTCTTGCGTGTCGTAAGGGCGGGCACGAAGAGGGGAACGTATACACGGGGATTGTTGCGCAGGTTGTGGCGCAACCGGCCCGCGTTTTTCAGTTCGTTGCGGAAGTCCATCTCCTGCCCCATCATCCGCTCGTATTCATGGAGAACCGCCCGGAAACTTCCCATGAGGTTTTCATCGATGAACGCTTCGGCGAGAACGAGAAGGAACCGCACCACCCGCAGGTCTGTGGAGACAAGTTCCTCCACACCGGGGCGCAAAATTTTGACGGCAACCGGCCTCCCCTTGAAGACGGCCCGGTGAACCTGCCCAAGGCTCGCCGCTGCAATGGGATCGGGGTCGAACTCGTCGAATATTTTATTGGGGGACTTCCCCAGGGAATCGCGAAAAATCCGCGCCGCTGCCCGGGAAGGGAACGGGGGAACCTGATCCTGAAGCTTGCGAAATTCCCGGCAGTACACCTCGGGAATGATGTCCTCACGCTGGGCAAGAACCTGGGCGGCCTTGATGAAGCTTGGGCCAAGATTGGAAAAGCAATTCCTCAGGCGGGTTGCCCGCTCCAGATGCTCGGGGGCGGTCAGGGTTCTTGGCCCTCCAAAAAACAGGGAACTTTTCCAGTCGCGGAGGAATGAAATGATGAAGGGGGCAAGGGCCAGAAAGACCCGGATGGACCGGCGGATGGTGAATTGCAGTTTCATGGGCTTCCAGGGGGGGCCGTATTCGGCCCACTCCCCTGATTGATGAAAAAATCGGGCCGCGGGGCAACAGGACCCGGGGTATTGGATCAGGATTTATGGGGACGTCTGGGTCTTGGGAAGTCCCGCTCGCGGGGAAGGATGGCGAGATAGAACAGGAGACTGATGAAAACAAAGACAACCAGGGCCGCCTCACTCCCGGTGAGCAGGAAAATGATGATGCCCGGGAAGGCGACCCCGTCACAGAGGGCAAACTGGAAAAGTTGCTGCTCAAGGGTACGGGATTCCAGCACCTCCGGAAAGTCACCGAGCATGATCAGTTCCTCACGGTGGCGCATGCGAACCCTTCGAAAAAGGACCACCATGACAAAGACCAGCCCAATTCCGATCCCAAAGAGAAACTGAACCCCACCGGGGGACAGATCAAGGAATCCCTTCCCCTGTCGTTGGGGAATGAAATAATATTGGGAAATGGCAAGCCCCAGGAGGAGGTACACGATGGGAACGAGCGTCACCAGGCGCCAACGCCCGTGGAGCCGATTGAGAAGGGCTTCCCAATGTTCCTCAGATGTCATGGAGGGATCCCTGCCTGATCATTATTCCGCGGAAAACAGTTCCCACTGGTTTTTGATCAAATGCTCGAGGACGTATTGCTCGGCGGTCTGCTTGGGACCGGGCAGATCCTTCAGCGCCCTGTTCATCGCGTGGATGTGGCGCTTCATGAAGAAAAGGTAAAATCTTTCGGCCCGGTCACCGGCAACCAGAAGGCCCATGGAAAGGGTATCGGTGGACGATGGAGTTTCGGAACGCAATTCGTCGATGGAAACCATCTCACTTCCCTTGCTGTGTCGCAGGCCCTCAAGCTCCTCCGAGGAAAGACCGAAGAGGAACTCCTGGAAGGCAGTAACCTGCTCATCGGAACAATCCTCACGGTTGAGGAAGTCAATGAATCGGCCATCGCATCCATTGGCCAGCAGGGAGAAAAGTTCAGAAGCTCCAAGAAGCGTTCCCATGATGGGCCGGACGCGGCGGCGCGCCTGCCAGGTGTGGAACAACATGGGAAGAAGGTCGCGGGTGGCACTGGAATTGAAGTCGTGCCAAAGATGGAGAATCAGGAGGGCGGCCCGTTCCCGCACGATCCGTTCGGCATCATCGCGGCAGATGATCGACCGCAAAATTTCCTCGGCTGCCCTCAGACCGATGGAATCGGCGATGCCTTCCTCGATGGTGACCCGATGCTCATCCGAAACAGGGGTCCCGGAATCGGCCAGTTCGCTGGCAACGTGGTGGAGCATTCTGAAGAAGTTCAGCCGGGCCATGTTCGTGGCTGAACTGATAATCGCCCGGGTGGGAATGACCAGATCGATGGAGAAAAAGTTCTGTCGGGTGAGGCGATCAAGGAGTGTCTGGACGTCCCGACGTTGACCGCCAAGCTGGCTTGACGAAAGGGGCGAGGGGTACCCTCCCATGCTTTCGTTGAGGTGATTGAGCGATTCCCGCTGGGTGACAATCCTGTCGAGGAGGTCCCCGCGCCCCTGCTCGCTACACAATTCAACCAATTCCCCGATCAAATGCTGATCACAGGGACGCAATGGATCGCGGCTTTGCTCGACCTCCTCCCCGGCCTTGGGACCGAGAAGATGGCGAACCTGACCGCTCAGGTCGTCGGCGGCGACTTCCTTCGTCGTGTGGCTGGTTTTTCCTGGTTGTGAATCAGTCATTCCCATGGAGCATTCGAATCAGGATGAGGGAGATGTTGTCATGGCCTCCCGCCTCATTAGCCTGACGAATCAACTCCTGGGCCAGAACTTCAAGATCCGGTTCGGCAAGAACCGCATCCTCCATTTTTTGGTCATCAACCATGCCCGAAAGTCCATCACTGCACAGGAGGAAAAGATCGCCGGGTTGGGTGTCGAAGGTTTGAACCTCCACATCCACCTCCAGCTTGTTGCCGAGGGCCCTTGTGATGACATTCTTCCAGCGGTGATTTTTGGCTTCCTCCAGGGTGATGATTCCCCGCTGGAGTTGCTCCTCGACCCAGCTGTGATCGAGGGTAATTTTTTCCAGTTGGCTGTTTCGAAGTCGGTAGCACCGCGAGTCCCCAACATGAGCAACCGAGATGTTGCTTCCCTCCTCGCTGAGCAATGCCCCCACCAGCGTTGTGCCCATGCCGTGGTATTCGGGATGCTCCATCGAAAGGCGACAAACATCACGATTGGCCATTTTAATGGCGCAAACGATCCGGTTTTCAGCAAGGGACAAGTTGGGGTCCTTTGGGATCGGCCATTCGTCGCCATTGGAGGCGGTGTCGCGCAAAAACTCGACAATTGATTCGATTGCCTGACGACTTGCCACCTCACCGGCATTGTGACCGCCCATGCCATCGGCGACAATGAACAGGCCCAGATCGGGAACAACAGAGAGCGAATCTTCGTTATGGGCGCGTTTGAGCCCCCGGTCGCTGAGCCCAGCGGCCTGAATTTTCAGCGATGTCTGGGGCATAAGGGCGCTCTTTCGTCAGCAGATTTCCAAGTGCATGTATGCAGAAAGTCCAGTCCCGAGGTCAAACACTTTCCCGTTCATCGGGGGAAATGTTTTGGCTTGCAAGATTTCCACGGCGGCGAAGTGCATCCCTGCCGAGGGAGAGATAAGTCGGCAAAAATGCCAACCCGCAAAGGGCCGGAACCACATAGCGGAGGGAGACAAGTAGCGCTGCGGCGACAAGGACCTCCGGCGGGTTGATCTGTGAGGCAAAAACTGCAACAATCGCCCAGTCACGGGTTCCAAATCCTGCCATCGTCAAGGGCAGCAAACCGGCAAACAGGGGAATTGGCATTCTTGCCAGGACCTCGATGAGCCCGAGTTGGACCCCGACAGCGATGAGGAAGATGTGGATCTGAAGAAGATGGAGAAACCAAAGGGCAATGCTTTGGAGTAGAATGCCCCGGCGCCTTCCTCCCTGAACGCGAGTGAGCTTCGTTACCCGGGGGCCAAACTTCGCAATCTCCGAGAGGCGGCCCGGGAGCATCCTGCGTAACATTCCCTTCGGCCGGAAATAGATCGAGGATATCAGGTAAAGAAGACCGATGCCGAAAATGAGCATCCCCAAAACCCACCATTCAGCCGATGGAAAGAGGAGCCAACCCAATACCATCCAAAGACTGAGGGCGAATATATCCATCAGTTTCTCGAAGACCACCACATGCATTCCTTCCGAAAAACGGCACCCACCCCGTCTGTACAGGAAGACCCCCTTGGCGAGGTCACCGAGCTTGCTCGGCAGGATCAGGTTAAGGGAGGAGGCCGCCAATACCTGGCGGACGCATTCGGCAAGGGGTATATCCGCCAACGGACGACAGAGATATCGCCAACGGAAGGCAATCAGGAGTATCTGGGGAACGAAGAGGACCATCCCAATGGACAACCAGAAGAGGCTGACCTGACCAAGCACGCGTCCAAGCTCGCCAAGGTCGATGCTCGCAAACAGGGCCGCGAGGAGCAGTAGGGAGATGGTGATGGCGAGAAGGCGTTTCTTACCCATGGCCCGGTGAGCGTTGGGCAATCAGCGCAGGAGAACAAGGGGGAATTCCCACGCCTAGCCCTTGCCGCGATACACACTTCCCGCATCACAGGTTTCGCGGACTTCCACCGCACTCAGAATCGGAAGCTGGGGGGAGATTTTCTCCCAGATCCAACGTGCTATATTTTCGCTCGTGGGATTCTCCAGCCCGGGGATTTCATTGAGGAAGTGGTGATCCAGCTTCGCAAGCCAGGGATCAAAAGCCGCGTGTATATCCGCGAAGTCGATGACATAACCGGTGGTTGAATCCACCGCACCTTCCACGGTAATTCGAACCTTGAAGCTGTGACCGTGAAGGCGACCGCATGGATGGCCCTCGGGAACACCGGGGAGGCGGTGGGCGGCCTCGAACTGGAACTCCTTGAACGTTTCCATCACGCACTCCTTTCCGGAAATGCAACGGCAGGGAGAAGCCGTGATGCCACGGCGCGAGCCTGATCACGGCCCCAGGCATCCCATTGACGCAGGGCACTGATACAGGGATTCGGTTCGGGTTCGTGTTCGGACATTACTTCAATGAGGATCCGCGGAATCATGCCGCAGGGAATCATCCCGTCCAGATGAAGGGCGACGGCGACCTCGTTGGCGGCATTGAGAACGCAGGGGGCACTTCCGCCCCGTTGCCCGGCGGTGTAGGCGAGGGAAAGAGCCGGGAAGCGATCCAGGTCGGGATCCAGAAACGTCAGCTGCCCCAACCGTGCGAAATCGAGAGGACGGGTGGTGGTCGGGCGCCGCTGGGGATATGTCAGGGCATAAGCGATGGGAATCGACATATCCGTCTGCCCAAGTTGGGCCAGAATGGAGCCATCAACAAACTCCACCATGGAGTGGATGGTGGACTGGGGATGAATGATCACCTGGATTTTTTCGTAGGGCACCTGAAAGAGGTGATGAGCCTCAATGACTTCAAACCCCTTGTTGATCAGGGTTGCTGAATCGACGGTTATCTTCGCGCCCATATCCCAGGTGGGATGCTTGAGGGTCCGAACAGCGTCGGCGCCGGCGATCTCCGCGTCAGTGGCATGGAGGTAGGGCCCCCCGCTACACGTCAGCACAATTCGTCTGAGGGGGGCTGCGGGTGATGCCTTGAGGCATTGGAAAATTGCATTGTGCTCGCTGTCGACCGGAAGCAGGAGCACTCCCTTTTCAGAAGCCGCCCGGGTAATGAGGTGCCCTCCGCAGACGAGGACTTCCTTGTTGGCGATGGCGAGGTGACGGCCTGCGTGAATCGCGGCGAGGGCGGGTTCGAGCCCCACCCATCCCACGGTGGCTACCATGACAAGGTCGGCGGGAGCCGTGGCGGCGACCTCCACGAGCCCTTCGCTTCCGTGAAGGAGGATGCCTTTCCAATCGCTTGGAAGCAGCTTCCTGAGTTCCTCAACCCGGGTGGAATCACCGACGTGGACATATTTGGGGCGGAATTCATCCACTTGGGCGGCAAGGAGCGGCAGGTTGCGCCCCCCTGCCGAAAGGGCGACGACCTCAATCTCCCGCCGGTAGAGGCGTAACACCTGAAGTGTCTGGACGCCAATGGAGCCCGTGGAGCCCAGAACAGTGAGGCTTTTAAACATCATGGGATTGGGGG
>JAFIGB010000295.1 GCA_020831705.1 Candidatus Sumerlaeia bacterium
ACGGCTACGGCGGACAGGGCTAGCTTAGATTTAATTGTATAGCACCGGTCTAAAAAGCGAAGGCCGGGGGCTTGTCGGGTGTATTGACAAGACCCGGGCCCAATGCCGAATTTCATCCGTATTAAATAGGCGACGAAAGAAACGCGCGGGGGGCGTCAGCCGATGACGCCGACGCGCCCGAGGTAGCGCTCCACTTCCAGGGCCGCCTTGCAGCCGTAACCAGCGGCGGTGATGGCCTGTCGGTAGGTGTGGTCGTGGATATCGCCTGCTGCATAGACACCCTCGACACTTGTTTCCTGGGAATCGTTGACGATCACATACCCTTCCTCGTTCTTCTTGATATCATCGCTGAGGAACTTGGAATTGGGGATGTGGCCGATGGCGTAAAAAATCGCGTCCGCTGCAATTTCACGAATGGAATCGTCGGTGGTGCTCTTGATTTTGAGACCGGTCATTTTCGGGAACTTGCCGCTGGTGTCGCCGGTGACTTCCTCGGCAACGGAGTTCCAGAGAACCTCGATTTTTTTGTTCCGCAGAACACGGTCGGCCATGATCTTCGAGGCCCGGAATTCTTCCCGGCGATGAATGACATAAACCTTCTCCAGCAGCTGCGCCAGGTAGGAGGCCTCCTCCATGGCCGAATCCCCACCACCGATGACTGCGGCGACCTTGTTGCGGTAAAACCCGCCATCGCACACCGCGCAGGTGTGGACGCCACGGCCCCAGAAGGTGTCCTGCCCCTTAATGCCGAGCATCCGCGGCGAGGCACCGGTGCAGATAATAATCGAGTGGGCCTTGACGGTTTTGTCGCCGTACTTCACCTCGAAAGGCTTTTTGGAAAAATCCACCGATTCCACCACCGAGTACTCCACCTCGGTGCCGTAGCGCTTGGCCTGCTTTTCCATGTCTGCCATCAGCTCCGGGCCGTCCTTGCCCTCGGGGAAGCCGGGGAAATTTTCAATGTCGGTGGTGGTGGTCAACTGGCCGCCAATTTCCGCGCCGGTAATGACCAGGGGCGACAGGTTGGCGCGGGAAAGGTAAATCCCCGCCGTCCACCCCGCCGGACCGCTTCCAATAATCACCGCATTTCGGATTTCTGTCTGGTTGTTTTCGCTCATGATTTCAATGGTTCCTGTTTCTTCCATAATGTTGCTCACCCATTGAGCAAGAAGACTGCCGCCCTCCGGGGCAAGGGTCGAGTCGCCCATTCGCGACATCGGATCCTCCCGCTCCCCTTCCCATAAATCGAGCTTTGGAACGATATGGGGCCACCCTTCTGGCCTTCCCTTGACGGCAGGCAGCCCCCGTGTTGCCATTGTTTTCATGTGGTATCGTTGCCTACTCCAAGTCCTGCCCGCGCTGATTTTACTCCCCCTGCTGGGTTTTTCCAACGCCCATGGGAATCAGGGCCTGACCTCCGGCACGCTGACGCTTCAGGCGAGCCTTCTTTCCGGGGAGCCCATCGAGGGTGTTTATTTTTCCATCGTCGATGAAGCGGAAACCTCCCAGACGGTCACCACCGACGATACCGGCAAGGCCGTCGCCCTTTACGCGGCCAAGGGGGCGCTGACACTCCCGAGAATCGATATTGAAGGTCCGGAATTCATCATTGCCCGGTCGAACTCCTCCAACACACGCGGCGCCCAGGGTGTGGTGGCCCAGGTGGATTTCACCCTGATTCCCACCGATCGCGAGCGGATGACCCCCCAGGAACTTGCCGCCTTCGCCCAACAGCCCATGGCCGTGCTGGGCGACATCCACGAGCGTTGGGAGGCGGAAAAGGGCGACCCTTCAGACATGAGCATTCTGCGCATGGCCAGCTTCCTGGAGGGAATGCGTGAGGAAGCCATCGCCTTCGCCCTCCCGCCCGTCATCAATGACGACGAATTGGAAGAAACCGGGGACGCCCCCGACCCCCACGGTATCCTCGTCCGCTTGGTCGATACCCACGGAAATGCCGTCGCCAACCGCCGTGTTCTGCTCTTCGGCCAAGTGGAGGACACCGGGGAGGTGCAGGTGCACACCTCCGAGCGGACCAATTCCCGGGGCCTCGCCAAATTGGAAATCCGCGAAACGGGCCGCCTCTACCGTGTCGAGGTTCCCACCTCCGGCGACGGACTGGTCGCCCGCGGCCCTGTCTTTCTTGGGCGTGAGGAAATGATTGGCCGTACAGCACCCCGTGCCATCGTCCTCCAGCGTTCCCACCAATTGGTATCCGGAGTGGTCTTCAACGGCAACCGCCCCGCCAGCGGTGTCCTCATCGAAACCGCCACACCCGGCGAACCGGTCCTCTCCACCCGTGTGGACGAATCCGGGTTCTTCCAGCTTGGCCCCGTTCAGGGCGAACAAGTCACCCTCGCCATCCGCCGCACCGCCAACAGCGAACCCGTCCACTACATCGCCAGACCCGGAAGCCGGGAACACTTCATCCCCCTGGACCTCCTCCTCCTCGCCCAGGATCGCCGGTAGTCAATTCTCCAGTATTTCAAAAAGATGGTGTGCCACCCACACGCAGTTTTTGGATATATCCAATGTATAGAGCATTGTTTGAAATCAAGCGGCCGGAATGAATAAAGAAATCCGCGCGACACCCAAAAGAACCCAAAATCAAGAAGAGAAAGAATCTATAGAAATAGACAATTAACCCCTTCCAAAATTACTTCATCCTTCATCCTTTAGTAGAGGTTTCCTGCCCCATTCAACTTAATCGCCACTCCCATTACCCGTGCCGGGCCTTCCTCCACATGGTGGGGGTTGGGGATGGAGATTTCAATGATCGCACCCCGCTGGAAGCGGCCGCCGGGGATGCGAATCTGGTTCCAACCGTCGGGCAGGAGCATGATGCTACGTGGACGTCCGTTCACCACAAGATCAACCTGGG
>JAFIGB010000300.1 GCA_020831705.1 Candidatus Sumerlaeia bacterium
ACGATGGTCTCGAGATTTTTTCCCTCCCTGTCGAAGCAATAGTAAAAACTTACCGGATTAAAGCAGTACCCAAAGTAGCGCAGGTTGGTCAGGATGCGGATGGGGCCTTCCGGTCTTGTGCCGGTTTTGCTTTGAATCTCCCGGCGTATATGTTCAACGAGGGGGACGTCGGGCGGGCCAGGGTGATCGGATCGATGAAACGCCGCAATGGCCCGTCTATCAACGCCGAAGAGGGGGACGGAATTGAGGCACTTCTCCATCTCCTCCAGGTCGAGGTACACCATGGCAATACGATACGAGAATTCATTGCTTGCCGGTGTGAACCGGCGATGTCGCACCACTCCATGGTAAATGCAGGAGCTTGTCATTGAAGTCGTTTCTTGATGCGGCGGATGACGCCACCCAGCAGGGGCACACGTTCGTAAATCATACGGCCCATGTCGAAGTAATCACGGTGCCAGGCGACCTTGCCTTCCCGGAACCTCAGGTGGGAGACGCCCGGCATTTCCAGGGTTTCTCCCTTTCGGAATCTTTTGTGGGACATGACCATCGTCCAGGCGATCATCCCCTGCCCGTCATTGGCGACCTCGTCGTGCCAATGAAAATGGCATTTTTCGACCCCGTCATAGAGACGTATGTAGTACCGAGTAAGTTCATCGATCCCCTTCAGTTCATGGATGGGGTCGTTAAAGTAGACGTCGGGAGTGTATAGCTCCTCAACGAGGTCGATGTTGTCCCAGTTGAGCTCGTTAAACACTCTCTTGAAGGTTTGGAGGGCTGGGGGGGGTGTCTGGGTCAATGGCGTTGCCTCCGGCAGTGGTCTTTGCCCGGACGTGGGCGGGTACACCCTTCATATCCCAAATGATGCCAAAGGCTGCCATCAGGCGCAATGTGTAGTAGGTCAGGTCGATTTCCCACCAGTAAAACCCCTGACGGGTCGCATTCGGATAATAGTGGTGATTGTTGTGCCATCCCTCGCCGAAGGTCAGGAGTGCCAGCAGGAGGCTGTTCCGGCTTTCGTCACCGGTGTCGTACCGTTTCCTCCCGATCATATGGGAAAGGGAGTTGATTGTGCAGGTCGCATGAAAGAGAACCACCGTGGAGATGAAGAAGCCCCAAATAAGCATCTGCATCCCACTGGTACCGAGTCCCGGGAAGAAGAAATTCAGGGCAACGCCGAAATAGAAGAGGAAGGTGCCCAGCAGGATCGGAACAAGAATGTCATATCGATCAATGAAGCGGAGTTCCGGGTATTTCGCGAGATCTTTGACGTATTCCAATCTCGTGGAATAATTCGATCGGTTGGTGAACCAAAGCATGTGGCTCCAGAGGAGACCGTGTTGATGGGGGGAGTGGGGGTCATCCGGGTCATCGGAGTGGCGGTGGTGGTGACGGTGATGGGCCGCCCACCAAAGAGGTCCGCGCTGGGCGGCACTGTTTCCAAGCAGGGCGAAGATGAACTGGAAGAAACGGGACGTCTTGAAGGTCTTGTGGGAGAAATACCGGTGGTAAAATCCAGTGATGGCGAACATCCGGATGGCGTAGAGGAAAATCGCGACAAGTACGGCAATCCAGCTCCATCCAACCCAGATAACGCCGAGACACATCAGGTGTGTCCCAATAAAGGGCATGACCCTGATCCAATCGACTTTCTTGTCCTGATTTTCGTCAGTGGGTCTCTTGTCGGGAGAACGGCGTGTTTCCAGCCAACGTGCAATTGACCATAGAATTCCACCGGATGTACCGGACTGAGGAGATTTCTTCACAACGGTTCCTCGCTTAAGATGTCCCAGTATTTGCCTTTCGGGACATGGTTATTTAAGGATGTCGCACCTCTTGTGCCCAAAAAAAAGTGACCAACAGGGCCAACCTTACGTATCACGGGCATCGTATTGACGCAATGCCTTTGAGGAGAACGATCCACATCCCGAGGAGAATGGAGTCGATATTTTCAGGCCGCTTTCAGATGACGAAATCAATCGTGGCGGTGTTTTCTCCATGGAAATGACGATCCGCGATATCCTGAAGGGTGACATTGTCGTAGACCTCACTCAGGGCGGCCTCGGCGGCATCCCAGGTCGGCTGGAAGATACAGTCAGGACTTGGGCAGTTCACCCTTCCCTTTTCAACGGGAGCCAGGGATCCGTCAACGTACCGAATCACATCACCGAGACGAATCCTCACCGTTTCGCGGGAAAGCGTGTAGCCACCATCCTTGCCGCGCCGGGAATCGACAAACCCACCCTGACGGAGTTCGCTCATGATGACCTCCAGGAACCGCGGTGGAATATCCTGGGCCGTGGCGATCTCGCTCACACGAAGGGGCCCCTGATCGTGGCGAACCGCCAACTCCAGCAGGGCACGGAGTGCATATAGACATTTCTGTGTGAGCGCCATCGTGATCCGATTTCAAACAAGAATACCGGGGAGGGCGAATCGTCGACCCGTCCTCCCCGTCTGGTGGAACCTTTACCCCTTGAGGGCTTCCACGCCAACCCGATGGGACCAATCGCCGAAGGCCTCGCCTTCGTTACGCTCGGCATGCCAGCGCTTGAAGAGGGCGGCTATTTCATCGGCCAGGTCATCGAAGGGGACGTTTTCCTTGAAGAGCTCGTTGAGCCTTAATCCCTCGAAGTCGCCACCTGTATAGATGTTGTACTTCTGGGGGGCGCGGCCAATGAGTCCGATCTCTGCAACCGGTGCCCGGGAGCAGGAATTGGGGCAGCCACTCATGCGCATGACGATGGATTCATTGCCGAAACCACGCTCCTCCAACTGGGTGATGAGGACAGGCATGGCGCGCTCGGCTTCTGCAAGTGCCAATCCACAGGTGGGCAGGGCCACGCAGGACATTTCCCATCGCCGAAGCTCGGAAAGCTTGTCCTCCGTCCCAAGGTCAAAGCCCGCTTTGAGAAGCATGCTGTTGATCGTACGCTTGTTCTTCGTTGGAATATTGGCCAGGATGATGTTCTGCTGGCCGGTGATCCGAACCTGCGGGCGGTACTTATCAATCACCTTGCGCAGGGCGGTGCGCATCTTGAAGCCCTTGCGGTCCTCAATGCGGCCGTTCTCGATAAATATCCCGACGTAATGAAGGCCCGGCTGGAGCTGGTCATGCCAGCCAAGGTGATCCTCCGCCTTCCATGCGGCCGGGTCGATCTCCCGATAAGCCTCAATGCCCGAACCGACACGGCGGGCGAGTTCCTTGTGGAACCAATCGGTGCCGACCTCATCAAGGAGGTATTTGAGGCGTGCCCGCTTGCGGTCGAGGCGGTTGCCATAATCGCGCTGGATGGTGATCACGCCATCAACGGCCGCCATGATCTTGTCAGGGCCGACAAAGCCGATGGGGCTCGCAACCCGGGGATAACTGTCCTTCTTGGCATGGCTGTGACCGAGGCCGCCGCCTGCAAGGATGTTGTAGCCCTGTAGCTTGCGCTTCTCGTCAAACATCGCAACGAGGCCAAGGTCCTGCGTATAGACGTCAATGCAGTTGTCCTCGGGGACGGTGATGCCGATCTTGAACTTCCTTGGCATGTAGTTCTCGCCGTAGAGATCCTCCGCCTCGGAGCGAAGCTCAAACTTGGGGGAAAGGGAGTCGTCCTTTTCGCCATCAATGAAGATATCGTAGTAGCTGTTGGTGCGGGGAAGCGTCCGGTCGGAAATTTGACGACCAAGCTCCCAGAAGACCTCCCTGCCGCGGAGGGCGGGGTCGGCATCGATATCCGCAACGGGGCAGAACATGGTGTTGCGGACCACGTCGCCGCAGGCTCCGTAGCTCGTCAGCAACCGGGTATTGAGGCCGCGCACGAAGCCCTGAAGCTGGTGCTTGCCGACGCCGTGGAACTGGATCGTCTGGCGGGTGGTCAGGCGGATCGACTTGAAGGTGGAGAAGTTTTCCGCCAACTCATCAAGGAGGAGATACTGCTCGGCACTGAGGATGCCACCGGGCACCTTCGTGCGGATCATGAAGGAGTAATCCTTCTCAAGGCCCGCGCGCTTGCGCTCTATGCGTGTATCCCGGTTGTCCTGTTGGTACATGCCGAAGTGCTTCATGAGCTGGTAGGAGTCATTCGACACGTTGGGTGTTGATTCATCGAGCATTTCCTCCAGGACGTTTCCGCGGAGGCCCTTGCTGGAAAGCTTGAGTTGCTCCACCTTGGATTTCTTCTCAAGGGGGGCGTCGATGCCCTGTTCACGACGAATTACTTCGGGATCGGAATATTGCTGGTCAGCCATTTATTTCTTCCTGTGGAGGTTGAGGGTCACCGCTTTTGTGGCGGTATTTTCAGGGGATTAACCGGCGTTGCTTCAATGCGTGGACGACAAGGCGTGCACAATCGGCCAGGGAGTTCTTTGCCGTGTCCACGACGACTTCGGGGTTCTGCGGCTCCTCGTAGGGAGCATCAATGCCTGTAAACTGACGAATCTCGCCGGCACGTGCCTTGGCGTATAGACCCTTGGGGTCGCGCTTCTCGCAGGTGGCAAGGTCCGCCTTCACATGGATTTCAAGGAAGGTGTCGGGCTGGAGGGAGCGGGCCAGTGCCCGTTCCTCACGGTAGGGACTGATGAAGGCCGCTCCCGTCACAAGCCCGGCGTCGGAGAACAACTTGGCCACCTCGGCAATGCGACGGATATTTTCCCGGCGGTCCTCCTCGGAAAAGCTCAGACCCCTGTTCAGGCCCTGGCGGATATTGTCACCGTCGAGGACGTAGGTACGTACCCCCATTGCATGGAGGGCGGCGGAGACTTCGTTGGCGAGGGTCGACTTGCCCGAACCGCTCAGGCCGGTATACCAAAGCGTACACCCACGGTGCCCATTAAGCTCCTCGCGCATGGTTCGCGTCACTGCATGGTCATGCCATTTCAGGTTCGCCACCACGTCGGGAAAATTTGATGCCGTCAAGTCGGGACTCCTTCTATATTTCTAGCTGGCAATATCTTGGGTAGCTGATACTTCCATCCGCCCGGTTTCCTGCGGGAGGGATTCCGTCAGGTTCCTGGTGATCATGAAACCGTGCTCCCCTGCCGCGCGCACGGTGGAATCGCCAATGCAAACTGCCTCCAGATTGCCCACGGGGGCGCTGGGCCAGGCTCGTGCAAACCGATCCACGGCACGCGGGCTGGAAAAGACAATACCACGACAATACGACCAGTCGACATTGCCCGGTTTTCTTTCCACGACCTGATAGACGGGAAAGAGTTCCAGATCAATGTGGCCACCCAGGGAGGAACCCACCCCACCGTTATAGCCAAGGGCCGTTGCCATGGCCGCACTTCCGGAGGCGATCATTCCGGCAAGTTTCCGGCAAATTTCCTCCCTGTTTCCCTCCACGATCACTTGATCTGCCATGAGGGAAAACTTTTGGAGGGCGAAGGCCGTCTCCTCCCCGACCACAGCCAGTCGGGGACGAATGGCCCGGGAATCCCGGCCCGACATGAGAAGCAATCCCATGAAATGCCGCACGGCCCACGGGTTATTGAAGATCAACCAGTCCCGCGAAAGAATGTCGGCCAGTCGTGCCATGGAGGCGTCGCGGCATTCACCGGAAAGCGCCGCCATCTCAACGAGTGGACGCGACAGGAACTTTGCCCCGGGAAGGGCAATCCCGGCCAATGGAGGAAGCCGGGTTCCCGTCACCACATAGACGGGGGCTGGTTCCTTCTCCTGTGCAAAGGAGGCAACATCCCCCACCAAAAAGATCGCTGGATTGGTGATTCCATTTTCGCGAACGGATTCAACCACCCCGTTCAGGGTCGAGACAATCGAGCGCTGACGGTACGTCGTGGCATGGGAAACAATGGCGCAGGGTGTAGTCGGGGAAAGGCCCTCTTCCAGCAACTCCTCCACGATGCGGCCCAACGACCCCATGGCCATGAGGAAAATCCGGGTTTTGGGGGGGCTTTGCAAATCGCCGACTGCTCCCTCCCGGGTATGTCCCGTCCACATTTGAACCCCCTGAGCGAGGGTGCGATGGGTGACGGGAATGCCTGCAGATGCTGGCCCGGCAAAGGCCGAGGTGACTCCGGGGACGACATGAGCCGTGATTCCATGGGTTTGCAGAAACTGGATTTCCTCCATCCCCCTGCCAAAAACGAAGGGATCCCCCCCCTTGAGTCGTACGACTTTACGCCCGTTTCTGGCCTCGTGAAGAAGCAATCTGTGAATCTCCTCCTGAGCGTCGCGGGACCCTCCGGGAAGTTTTCCCACATCGACGCGCTTGATTTGGGGAGAAATCAACTCCAATATCTCCTCACAACCAAGTCTGTCATGGACAACCACATCCGCATTTGTGAGAAGATGGAAACCGGCGGTGGTCAACAAACCCGGATCACCCGGGCCGGCTCCAACAAGCCAGACCTCACCGGGTTCCATCCGGGGTAGAATACCCACTTCACTGTTTTGGATGGGGTTGGTGTGCCAAAGGTGCTTCAAAGTTGGTCAGTTCGCTGGTTGATTTGGAGGGTTTCCGAACCTGCGGTGGCCCTGTGGCAGGGACACTGGAATCATCGGTGGGTGGCCGTCAAGAGGCATTCTTACTAATCCGACCGGAAAGGTCGGGATTGAATCCCGCCGAGTTGGTTGAAAAATCGCTTCCACCCAGGTGGAGTAATGGACTATTCAAGGAGACCCCATCGAAGTGAGCTTCAAATTCTCGTCCACATTACTTCGGAAGCTGACGGGTACAGACTCCAAGGATAAAAACCCCATTCCCCCAAAAAACAAATCAGGCATGCCACCAAGTAACGACCAAACAACGAAAATTACCGGCGGCGAAGAGCAGCGCCGATACCCCCGCCT
>JAFIGB010000305.1 GCA_020831705.1 Candidatus Sumerlaeia bacterium
ATGGCTTCGGTGCCACCGTGGCCCCCGGATTTATCAATATCTCCGTTCCCGGTCTTGCGGGGCCGGATTTGGTGATCGCCCTCGATGGGAGGGGAATTGCGGTTTCTTCGGGATCGGCGTGTGCGACGGGTGTGATGGAAACTTCGGAGGCCCTCGCAGCCATGTTTCCCGACAACCCGGGCCGCGCCGCTGGTGCCCTGCGTATCACCCCCTGGCGGGAGACTTCGGTCGGCGACATGATCGCCGTGGCGGATGCACTGGCTGAAATTACGGGGCACTAATTGGGGTTCATCCTTGGTTGCAACTTATTACCGCTTGCGCCGGGGAGCTATCTCCTTTTATCTCGCGACAACTGGCCAGCCCAACGAAACTGCCATGCCAGCAATATAATTCGATGGATTTATCTGAACCCAATCTGGATTGGTTCCGCTTCCAAATCACAAACCGGCAGGGATGGAAACTTGATTGGAAGCCACAATCAAGGGCTGCGGGTTATTCCAGCTTGCAAGGTCAACCATGAAGCTAACTTTGAAGACTCGAAACGATTTACTTGTCCTCCCCGACATTGAGACACCCGAGGACCGCAGTATTGAACGAAAGCGCCTGCGACGTAATCAGGTTTTAAACATCATCCGTGTGAACGGTCCGATTTCCCACTCGGAGGTCGCCCGGCGTGCAGGACTTAATCTGCGCACGGTCAAGGGCCATATCGAGGAGTTGATCGATAACGGTCTCGTTGCGGAGGATGAACAAAAGGAAAAGACAATGGGGCGCCCCGCTCCCCTTGATCGAATCCGACCCGACGGCTTCTGCTTTCTGGGGCTGAGCTTTCTCGATGACAAGGTCAGCTTCTCCATCATGGGACTGGATTGCCGGGTCATTCTTTCCAATTCAATGAAGCTGGACGGCCAGGCATCAGCAGCAGCAAGGGTGGAGGCATCGAGGGACTTTCTGGTGGAAAGTATTCGTCCCGAACAGGAGAAGCTCCCCCCCCTGGCAGGCGTGATCCTTTGCACCCCCGACCACGAATTCACCAACAGCAACTATTTCGGGTTGGTCTTCCCCAAGGCAGGCACCTGGCAGGCCGCCCTGTTCCGTATGCTCACCACGGAGTTCCAGGTTCCAATCCTGATGGAAAATCAAGGGCGGGTGGACGCCATTGCCTCCCTATGGTTCGGTGCTGGCAAGGAACACAAGTCCTTCGCCTATATTGGAGTCGGCAGCCATCCCCGCGTGACCTATATTGAGGACACACGCCTCCATTACGGATACCTTGGCCAGGCGGGCGACCTGACAACATTGATTGATTCGGAGGGAACTCCGTTCACGGACCGGATTTCCAGCGAGGCCCTTGTCAAGCGTGCCCAGACTGATGGGCTCAAGGTCACAACGCTGGAGGAAATTGCCGCGCTGGCCCGGAATAAGAAGGACAGCAAGGCCCTTGCGATTTTCGAGGAACTGGCAACCGACCTTTCCATTCTGACGGCCATGTCCGCATCGCTCCTGAGTCCCGAGGCAGTGATCCTCGGCGGATCCATTGGCTCATGTGGTGATCTTGTGGAAGCATCGTGGAAGGAAAAGACCCACAAGCTTCTTCCCGAAAAGTTGTCCCTCCGGCTGGATCTGGAATGTTGCCGTCTTGCCGCTGACAACCCGGAACTGAGTCCGGTCGCCTTCGGCTTTCATCATCTTTTCAACACCCAGCGCCTGAACCTTCAGGACCTCCTTTAATCACGACACCAACCCTGCATTATTCCCCCCGCAGGTGAGACCACCTGCGGGGGATTTTTCATATGACCGGGAGGATTTTTTCACACACCATGACCCATCTATTTCATGTCCCCCATGCCGACGACGAAACACTCAGTCTTGGAGTGGCGATCCTTCAGTGCCTCGACCGCGGTGAGGAAGTTCACCTGATCCTGATCACCGACGGCAGCGCCTGCGGTTCGTTCCATTTCCTCAATGGAACGGAAAAGTGCCCCATCCACCACCGCTTTCATGATCCTGTGTCGGAGGGATATCAAACCGCCCCCCTGACACGGGAAGCCCACATCGCCGCACGGCAACGGGAGTTCCTCGCCGCGGGTGAGATGCTGGGAGTTCCCCGGGAAAATCTCCATGTCCACACCATGATCGATGGCAGCTTGACGGTGGAGGAAGCCCGTGCCATTGCTCTTCAATATGAGCAGGACGCCTCCATTCCCGGTCCGAAGGTCCACCACACGATGACCGAACGCCACGACAACCACAACGACCACAAATCATGTGGCCGCGCCCTGGCGGAACTCCTTGAGGAGGGGCAAATTTCCGCCTGCCACTGGTATGTGAAGCGGTCGCTTTGGCACACCGTTCCTGCTGATGCGCCGGTGCAGGATCTGGTGGCGTCGGTAAGCCAGGCGGACATCCTTCGCAGCATCACGAGGGACGTCTATCAGCGTTGGGAACCGGAAAACGGGCATTATGCGGTGGGCTATCATTCGGTGCCGGAAAGTTTCGATGCCATGATGGATGACTGCCGAAATAAAGTCCATCACACACCCTGACTCTGCGGGATTGATTTCAATCCCGTTTGTGGTTGACCCTCGACCGCGTTGAAACCTTATCCTGCCGATGTTCGCATCGGTTATCCACCCAATTCTTTCCGAGGATATTCTGGACTGTGACAAAAGCTGAAGTCATTCGAATGGTAATGGAAAAGACGGGACTCCCCCGCAAGGACGCCATTGAGGCCGTTGAAGTGTTCCTCCAGTCGGTCAAGGATGGGCTTCAGTCGAGCCAGAAGGTAAGCCTGGTGGGATTCGGGACGTTTTTCGTCAAGGAAAAGGACTCGCGCAACGGCCGCAACCCGCGCACCGGCGAGCTGATCCGCATTCCCCCCAAGAAGGTTGCCGTCTTCAAACCGGGCAAGCCGCTGCGGGAAGTCATCAAAAGTTCGACGGAAAAAGCGGACAGTAAATCCTAACCCCACCCAAACAGGTTCACCCCCAAATGTCCCCCACAAAACCGAAAGTCCTCGTCGTTGATGACGAAAACGACATCCTCCTCATTGTCCGAACGTCCCTCAAGGATGACTACGAGGTCTCCACCGCCTGCAGCGGCACCGATGCCCTCGCCCACATTGAGGATGAAACACCCGACCTGATCATCCTCGACATGATGATGCCGGAAATGGATGGCATTGAGGTGCTCGAAAGGGTTCGGGCCAACGACAAAACCGCCACCACTCCGGTAATCTTCCTCACGGGTGTCTCGGAGCGCTCCAAAATCCGCGAGGCCCTCGACAAGGGGACCCAGTATTACATCGTAAAGCCCTTCAAACAGCAGGACCTGATGAACAAGGTTGCCCTCGCCCTCGAACAGACCGGTACTACCGGCGGCTGAATTCGTCGGCGGTTCCCAACCCATCCAGCCTGATTTTACGGGACGCCGAGCGAAACCTCGGCGTCCCTTCTTGTCATGTGGCACCCCCCGGCCACATCAATCCACTGACTGACCCTGTAATCGAAAGGATTCTCACCCATGGCCCCGTCTTCGGCCCCCGTCAAAGTCACCCTCCCCGATGGAAACATCAAGGAATTCCCCGGCCCCGTCACCGTTGGTGAGGTTGCAGCCTCCATCGGAGAAGGCCTCGCCCGCGCCGCCCTCGCCGGCACCATCAATGGGAAGACCGTGGACCTGACGGAGACCATCACTGCCGATGCCGAGGTCTCGATCCTCACATCCCGCTCCCCGGAAGCCCTGGAAGTCCTGCGCCACTCCTGCACCCACCTCATGGCCCAGGCGGTCAAGCGCATCCGCCCCGAGGCCATGCTGGAGGACGGTCCCCCCACCGAGGATGGTTACTGGTACGACATCAAGACCGAGCCTCCCCTGACCACCGAGGATTTTGCCGCCATCGAGGCGGAGATGAAGAAGATCACGAAGGAAAAGCTTCCCATCGAGCGCATGGTTCTCAATCGCGAGGAAGCACGAAAAATTTTCGAGGAGCGCGGCGAGAAGTACAAGCTCGACCTCATTGCCCGCATTCCCGAGGGCGACACCATCAGCGCCTACAAACAGGGTGAATTCATCGACCTGTGTCGCGGCCCCCACGTCCCCCACACCGGCATTTTCAAGGCCTTCAAATTGATGAGTGTGGCAGGGGCCTACTGGAAGGGTGATTCCTCCAGCGACCAGCTGACCCGCGTGAAGGGTACCGCCTTCTTCTCCAAGGACGAGTTGCAGGCCTACCTTCAGCTCCTTGAGGAGGCGAAGAAGCGCGACCAC
>JAFIGB010000321.1 GCA_020831705.1 Candidatus Sumerlaeia bacterium
GCGGCGGGTGACGCCTTCAATCATCGAGGAATATTGGCGGGGTATGGAGGCCCAGTTCTTTTCCTCGATGTCGATGGGGGGGAGGGTGAAGTTAATTTCGGGGACAACCTTTCCGCCACCGATTTCAACGCCGCGACCGCATTTGACGGGGCGGGGGGCACGGCCGAAGTGAAAGTTTTCAAGGGTGGAGATGTTGAGCTTGGGAGCCATGGTGTTGCCCTCCGGGTTTCTGGATAATAGAGATATGCTTAATCTCTCTTCGGTGCTATTTCTCCTCCTCCACCTCCCCCTTGGCAAGGGCAACCCACCGCGGCACCCTCCTGAGGCGTTCATCTGTCAATATCTGCCTAATTCAGGCCAAGAAGGGTGAAAGTTTCCCGATGGCCGATGGCGATTAAACCCCTGCTTGCCTTCCCCTCAACCGCTTCCCTATTTTCAAGTTGAAGGGCATACCGCCAAGGTCACCGCCGTTTATGCGCATTGTCTTGCAGGATCTCGCGAAGGGTAAAACCTGGTTGGAATCGATTCCCCTCCCCTCGACTGCGCCAGGGGAGATTCTGGTGCGTACCACCCGCTCGGTGCTTTCCCCGGGGACGGAACGCATGCTTGTGGAGTTCGGGCGGTCCTCCTTGATCGGTAAAGCCCGCGCCCAACCCGCGCGCCTGCGTCAGGTTATAGACAAGGCGCGAACGGATGGGTGGCGTCCGACCCTGGATGCGGTGCGGGCGAAACTGGGCGATCCCATTCCCATGGGGTATTGCGCGGCAGGTGTTGTCGAGGATGGTAACGGAACATCGCTGGTCGAGGGCACCCGTGTGGCGACCAATGGGTTCCACGGCGAGTATGTCCTCGTTGGGGAAAACCTCGCGGCACCGATCCCCGACCAGGTCAGCGACGATGCAGCTGCCTTCACCCCCCTTGCCTCCATTGCCCTTCAGGGTCTTCGCCTCGCCGCTCCAACATTGGGGGAAACGGTCTTTGTTTCCGGCCTTGGAGTGGTTGGCCTGCTGGCGGTGCAATTGCTCCGGGCAAACGGGTGCCGTGTACTGGCCGGTGACTTCGTTGCCGAACGTCTCGCCCTGGCGAAGTCCTTTGGCGCCATGACTATAGATCTATCCAAGGGGAGCGACCCCGTGGAGTTTGCCATGGACATGACCGGTGGCCTCGGAGTGGATGCCGTACTGGTCGCCGCGGCGACGAAATCCTCCGATCCCATGAAACAGGCAGCCGCCATGGCGCGTCAGCGCGGACGCATTGTCCTCCTCGGTGTGGCGGGACTGGAGTTTGACAGGGATCCCTTTTTCAAAAAAGAACTGACATTCCAGGTTTCCTGCAGCTACGGCCCCGGTCGATACGATCGGGAGTATGAATCAGGCCAAACCGATTTTCCCATCGGTCATGTACGCTGGACAATCCGGCGAAATTTTGAGGCGGTGCTGGAACTCATGGCATCGGGAAGCCTCGATCCGCTTCCCCTGATATCCCACCGGTTTCCCTTCTCCGACGCTCCCCAGGCCTACGATCTTCTGTCCTCGGAATCCTCACCTCTCGGCGTTGTTCTGGAGTACGAGGAGAAGGCCCCCATCAAACGTCATCCGCAACTGATTCACCTGAAACCGAAGACTTCCGAAAGGGGCCGGCCCACAATTTCCGTTGTCGGTGCGGGGAACTTTACGCGGCGTATCATCCTGCCTGCGCTGGAGAAGTCTCCCTGCCGCCGGAGGATGATCGTCTCCCGGCAGGGAATCAGCGCGGCAGTATCCGGAAAGAAGTTTGGATTTGAGCATGCCTCCACTAATCCGGGTTTGGCTCTATCGGACAAGGAAACCAGCGCGCTCTTTATCACGACGCGCCATGACACCCATGCCGAGCTGGCCATCAGGGCGTTGCGTGCCGGCAAGGATGTCTTCGTGGAAAAACCGCTGGCAATAACTCTGAATGAACTAGCCGACCTTTCGGAGGAATTGGGGAAACCGGAAAGCCCCCGATTGATGGTTGGGTTCAACCGCCGGTTCTCGCCTCATGCTATACGTGTCAGGGATTGGTGTGAGCGCCGGGGTGGGCCTGTGGCGATGGATTACCTTGTGAATGCGGGGAAACTGCCGCCCGGATCCTGGCAGGGGGTAACACGGGAGGGTGGGGGTCGCATCATCGGCGAACTTTGCCACTTTGTGGATTTGGTGACCTGGCTTTCGGGCAGTGTGGTGAATTCGGTTGTTGCCTCGGGCATGATCCGCTCAGGAAAACTGGAGGGCGATTCCACGACGGTACTCCTGTCGATGGAAAACGGTTCCCTGGCAACGATCCACTACTGGGCGAATGGCCCCGCCGGTTTTCCGAAGGAGCGCCTGACGGTCATGTGCCGGGGTCAGGCCGCCGAAATATACAACTTTCGAAGAACGGGCTTTACGGGAACCAGGGCCGACAGGGACTTTCGCACGGCAGCACAGGACAAGGGGCACAACCATGAAATCACACAATTCCTTGACTGTCTGGAATCGGGAAAACCAACGCCAATACCCGAGGGCGATTCAATCATGGTGACCCTCGTGACCTTCGCCGTGATGGAGGCCATCGCATCGGGGGAAAGACAGTACATGGCGGACTGGCAGGACCAACTGGGGAAAGTGGGCAACAAAGAGGCGTGAAACTTTTAACCGTCGTGGGAGCACGACCAAACTTCATGAAGGCCGCACCGCTCCACTGGGCCGTGGAGAAGTGGAATGCCAACGGTGGTGGGCACATCGACCACCGGATTGTCCACACGGGGCAGCATTACGACACCGAAATGTCGGATGTCTTTTTTGAAAACCTGGGACTCCCCATGCCCAATCATTGTCTATCCACCGGCAGCTGCAGCCAGGCAGCCCAGGTGGGCCGCGCAATGATCGACCTGGAGGGAATCTTCGTCGAAGAAAAACCCGACTGGGTGGTCGTCGTGGGTGACGTGAATGCCACCCTGAGCGCCACCCTGGCGGCAAAGAAATTGCTCCTGCGGGTTGCCCATGTCGAGGCGGGCCTGCGATCCGGCGATTGGACCATGCCCGAGGAGATCAATCGCATCCTCGTTGACCGGGTGGCCGACCTGCTCCTCACGCCCGGGGAAATCGCCGCTGAAAATCTATACAGGGAAGGAACCCCGGGGGAACGAGTCCTCCCCGTGGGCAACATCATGATAGACACATTGGAAATGCAACTTCGCAAGCTTGACGAGGCCCGGAATGGGAACAAGCTTCCTTCCGATTCCTACGCCGTGGCGACCATCCATCGCCCCTCCAATGTTGATGATTCCGCCACCCTCTCCACCCTGATTGATTGCCTTGGCCGATTATCCACCCAAATGCCCATTTATTTTCCCATGCACCCAAGAACTCGTGGCCGGGTGGAGGAATTCCGGTTGGGAGCGGCCCTTAATGGATCGAGCAGAATACATGTCATGGAGCCACTTGGCTACATGGAGATGCTCGCGTTGACAAGCCGCGCCAGCCTCGTCCTGACCGATAGCGGGGGCCTTCAGGAGGAAACCACGGTCCTTGGGGTGCCCTGCATTACGATTCGTGACAATACCGAGCGCCCGGAGACACTTGTCGAGAACGGGGGGACGGCACTCCTGGCCGGGAACGACCCGGAAAAGATCACTCATTGTGTTGACGAACTCCTTCGGAACAAACCCACCCCCATTCGCCCCCCACTTTGGGACGGAAAAACAGGGGAACGAATTGTCGAAATCCTTTGGAAACATCGCCATGATCCACCACGGGGAACCATTGGGGACAACAACTGAAAATTCCTTGCATGCAACAAAGATATACACGCAGTCGATACGTCGACCTGTCCAGATATTGTGCAAGAATCGCCGTCCTCTTTTCCTTGTCCCCCAAAAGGATTCAAGCTTTGCTTGGCGCAGAAGGTATTGGTTGGGAACCACATTCCGGGAGATATTCCGACGGTGCAGCAGGTCTGTGTCACGCTCATAGAACGGGAACGCCGTCCGGTATCCTTCATGCTCGATGCCGAGGAAATCCCCATTGGTCGGTCGTCACGCTGCACGGTGACCATCGACAAGGACCAGCACCCGGAAATCTCGCGCAACCATGGTCGCATCTTCAGGGAAGACGACAAGTGGTTTTACGAGGATCTGGGAAGCACCCACGGATCCTATTATCGTGGTCGCCAGATTCAGGGGAAGGCACCGCTTGATTGGGGCGACCGGATCCTTCTCGGTCGAAACGGTGTGGTCCTGACGATTACCTGGCCAATTCCCCGGGTAACGGGAATAGCGGGAACGCACCTTCGACTTCCCGCCACGAACAACAACCACTTCCCGTTGGCATTTTCCGATCCATTCCTGAATCGCTACAAAATCTACCGACAAATTGGAGCCGGGGGATTTGGTGATGTCTGGCAGGCAATTGCCAGCGACGGCTCCCTTCCTGTGGCGGTGAAAATTCTTCGCCCGACCCTCCTCGCCCTCGACACGATGGATCCCATCGAACGCGTGGAGCTCATCAATCGCTTCTCCCGGGAAATCGAAGTCACCAAGGTGCTGGCCAATTCCGGAGCGGGGGCAATCGTCCGGGTTTATGATTCGGGCGAGGACGTCAACCGCGACTTCATCTATATTGTTATGGATTATATCGAGGGTGAATCGATGGACCGGGTCATTCGTCGCAACAAGACGCTGAGCCAGCGCGAGGTTGCCCTGTACCTCCACCCCATCGCCCAAACCCTCCAGGCCGCCCATGCCATTTCATGGTCCGATGAAAGCGGCCAGACCAAACATGGCATTGTCCATCGTGATATCAAGCCTTCCAACATCATGATCGAGAAGGAGACAAACCAGTCGTTCCTCGTGGACTTTGGCATCGCTGCCATCAATCGCGGTGGAGACCGGTTGACCGCCCTCGACATGACCATTGGGAGCGTGGGCTACATGCCACCGGAAGCCCTTTTCTCCAGCCGGGCTGATCCCGCCGTCGACCTTTGGGCCTTCTCCGTAACCCTCTATGTGTCCCTTTCCGGCCACCTCCCCTACCAGGGGAAAACCATCGCCGAGCAATACGAAAACATCAAGAACCACAACTTCACGCCCATCACCAACTGGCGTACCGATCTCGATCCCCTGCTGGCTGAATCCCTGGAAAGGGCCCTCAACCCCGATCCGGCCAAGAGGATCCTCCATGCCGAGGAGTGGCTTGAGATCCTCCGCCGCCTCCTTTGACACCTGCGGTGTGAATAGACGCTTTCAATATTGCCAGCCTCCCCCATGAACATCAACAACAGCATGATCCCGGGCGAATGTTTGCCCTCGGGGGTGGAATGAAAACTCCCCCCGGGCGGTAAAGCACGGAGGGAGTGGTCTTGCGTTTCTGTTTATGTGAAACGGGAGCCGGGGCCGGGGTGTGGGTGGCCTTGCTTTTCCCGTGGGAGATTCACGAGGTGGTCAACGTGCAAATTCCACGTTTCTGGTTTCGCGCAGGACGGTGACCTTGATCTGGCCGGGGTACTGCATATCGGCTTCAATCTTTTTGGTCACTTCGCGGGCAAGAAGGGCGCAATGGGCATCGTCGAGCTTGTCGGGCTGAACGATGATGCGCACTTCCCTTCCGGCCTGAACAGCGAAAGCCTTTTCAACTCCGTCGAATTCCTTGCAGATGGTTTCCAGCTGCTCCAACCGCTTGATGTAGGATTCGAGGGATTCGCGCCGGGCGCCGGGGCGACTGGCACTGATGGAGTCGGAGGCGATGACAAGCATGGCCGTCAACGTCCGTGGTTCCACTTCGAAATGGTGCGCCTCGATGGCATGAACCACCTCGGGGCGTTCGCGGTGTTTCTTGGCCAGATTGGCCCCGATTTCCGCGTGCGGTCCCTCCATTTCATAGGAGACCGCCTTTCCGATGTCGTGAAGGAAGGTGGCACGCTTGGCAAGCTTGGCGTCGAGACCAAGCTCGCTGGCCAGTACTTCGGAAATCCGGGCGCACTCCACGGAGTGGGCGAGGATGTTCTGTCCGTAACTGGTGCGGTACTTCAGCCTTCCCATGAGTTTGACGAGCTCGGGGTGGATATCGTAGATCTGCAGGTCCAGGCAGGCAGCCTCCCCCGCTTCCCGTGCTTCATCGAGAACCTGCTTCTCCGTCTTTTCGACGATTTCCTCGATGCGGGAGGGGTGGATGCGGCCATCGGCAAGGAGCTTGTCGAGCACCCGCCGTGCGATTTCCCGGCGCATCGGATCGAAGCACGAGAGGACAATCGCCTCGGGGGTGTCATCAACGATGATGTTGACGCCCGTGGCCTGCTCGAGGGCGCGGATATTCCGCCCCTCACGACCAATAATCCGGCCCTTCATTTCATCATTCGGCAGGTTGATCACCGAGACCGTGGTCTCCGAGACCTGGTCGGTGGCAACCTTTTGAATCGCCAGGGTGACAAGCTGGCGGGCTTTTTTCTCGCAGGTTTCCTTCGTCTCCTGCTCGACACGGCGAACGAGTTGGGCGGCATCCGCGCGAACATCCTTCTCCAGTTCGCGGAGCAACAGCGCCTTCGCCTCGTCCCGTGACATCCCGGCAACACGTTCACATTGCTGAACGATATCCTGGCGATGCTTTTCCAATTCGGCAAGCTCGGATTCCCGTCGCTCGATAAGCTCGGTTACCTTCCGCTCTTTTTGCTCGATGGTTTCCTCGCGCTTGAGGATTGTCTCATCGCGCTGGTCGAGCTTTTCCTCACGCCGCTTCAGGCGGGTTTCGGTGCGCTCAACTTCCGACCGGCGCTTGCCCAGTTCCTGGTCCAACTTTTTTCGGCGTTCCTCCGCAATGCGATTCGCCTCATCCTCAGCCCGGCGCTGGATTTCCAGGGCTTCCTTTTCGGCGTCCTTGCGGAGCGATTCAATTCGAAGTCTTTCCGACTCGATTTCCAATTCGGCTTTTTTACTTGTTACACCCCGTACCCAATAGGCACCCGCGCCACCCGCGACCAGGCCAGCGGCCAGACCGATAATCAGTGACATGGGATCCATTGGAATATATTCCTCCTTTATCGGGAAAACCCCGAAAGGTTGTCTGCGCCGACTCATCCACGGCCACGTTCAGCCATGGGAATCATTGCCACACCCCACCACACGGCAGGGCGAAGGGCTACAATGCGGCCATTATAGTGGGTGAGGTCAACGAGGATTGCCCCAGAATTTTCACAATTGCCCCAACCCGGTACCAATCCCCCAAACCCCGCCTCCCACGGCCCTTCCACACCCGGAAACACCGTCCCCCGGGAGGGCCATGAAACGGCCTCAAATCAACAGTTCACGCCGTATTGAGATGGAGAATTCCCGCCCAGTTCTCCAAAATGCGGAAGCGGAGGCTCCAACCCATGCCCCATGAACCTCGGGGCGGGAACCTCCTGACTCTGGGAGGGGTTCAATATTCCCCCTTTTCAAAGGTGGGATTTGGCCCTGCCCTTTCGGATTACTTGGGGTGGATTTTTAACCTGACGATCTCGGGCCTTCCATTCCGCGAAGCAACTTGTGCAGTCCCGAAAAATCCATGTCACACGGGCAAAGCTTGAGAGCCTCCTCCAGTTCGAGCACTCCAACAGCTGTGGGCTGGAGCTTTCCTTGGACCCCTGAAGACCCAAGAGCAAGCACATGGGTTGTCCTGATCCAGGAAAACCGATTGAGCCTCCAAACAGACACATCCCATTTGGAAACCCCGCTTCCTAGGAGAAAAGTCCGTTTTCTTGCGCAGAGAACCAGAAGAATGCAAAGCATCAAAACTTCGGAAGTGGAAAGGGCCGTTCTTGATTCATCCAAATACTCGGCAACGCAAAGGTAGCTAATCGAGTGCGTGACAATGCGCTTTTCCCCTTTGCTTTGTCTATACAAGTGAAACAGGCAGTCATCCCCTGTCAGTGTGATATCCAGATATTGATTCTCCACTTTCGTCAGCTTCAATGTGATTTCCACGCTGGCGATTCCCGACAAACTCTTTCTTTCCCCAACACGGCGAATCTCAAAGGGCCGAACTTCTTTCGCCCAGTCCTGCTGATCAATATTCTCAAAATATTGATCAAGGAAATCCAGAAATCCCGATGACGCCGGAGTCAGCTTCGCCGCAGAAGTTCCCATAAGAAAAGATTTCTTTTTCACGGATATATTAGCTCCTTGTTACCCTTGAACTTCACCATGGCAAGGAAACAAAATGTTTATCTCTGTTGATGACGCTTCAATCGTAATAAAACCACCGCGGACGGACTGCTCATCGGTTACTGAAGGCACTATTGACAGCAATCGACGCATCGGTCCCAATACCCTGCTTGGAGCTTTTCCTTCAGAACGCCTTGTTGTCATCGTATGCCTCCGTCCCCTCCACCGATGAGCACATCCCAAAGAATACCTTTTCAGGGGAAATGCGAACCGGTTGAATGTCACCGCTGGGGCTTATTTCGGGGATAAGGCGATTTGATTCCCTGCAAAAGGCCATTTTACTGGTTCGTGTCTTTCTCCCGTCCTTGATGACACGAATCGGATATCTGAACTCAAAGTATATATACACCTCGTCAAAGCCGATGCAGGTCAGGTTGGCAAATGTCTCCCCCAGTCTATACAAGGCATCGCTATCTTGATCACTGCCGGGCCCAGTAAAATAAACGCACAAATCATCGGCAAACAGTTTTTGGGCCGAAATCCGAAGAATGACGTTTTCCCCCACCTCGTCAAGAATAGTGATCGACTCCACAGGAATGCCTTTTTTCTCAAGGCGCCCATCAATGAACGTTATCATAGGAAGTGCAACGACGATAGACAGCAGCAAACAAATAGTCCAACCAAGCCAAAGTCCCATATAGAAACCAACAATCCATCCAATCGAAAGTCCCACGACGACGAAAATAGGTATTATTATCCACGTCAAATGTGCACAAACAAAGCGCCATCTTTGCCACCGTGAGGGCTTTCCGATTATCTGTGTTTGGCCACCGGTAAACCAATAGAACCAATCAGAGAGGACGAGTGCCAGAAGTTCCAATGATATTTCAAGGTCTTGAAGAAAGGGTGTATATGCATTCTCCTTTCCATCCCTTAGTCGCATCCTATTGCCCTCCCTCGCATCATCCACCATGGATGGGCCTCGGAGGTCCACCGGTCTCCTGCCACCTCTCGCGGTAGGCAATCGGTCCCGTCCGGTCGGATGTGAGGGAATTGCGTGTGGTTGTCATGACGTCCCTGGTTCGACCTGCTCATTCGAGGATTTCTGTGAGGAAACAATAGGGGTCATTCTGTTGGCGTTGCTACTGTTAATTTTCTTTAAATAATTATCTCCAGCACGGGTGATGAGCCGATCCAATCGCTTAGCCGTCTTCCCAAGCTCGTTTGCCCAAATGGGAACGAATAAGGTAAAGTACACAGAACAAGCGACCATCCACGCAAAACCCTCACCCTCAAGAAGACATATATAGAAGACACCAATACATCCAAACAACAATATGTCTATAAATAAATCTTTTTCAATAATACCACCAACGTACTTATTAATTCTCACACTGAAATTTCCGATGCCCGGATATTGCATTTCAAGGTACGACAGGAGAAGCCTTCTCTTTTCAACCTTATAGTAGGGGTTCTGAAATATATACAATAACATCGTGGCATAGATTGCGAATAATACCATCCAAAACAAGGCATCGGAATCCACAGATATTCCCACAGTAAGATAGAGATACACTCCAATAGGGATCCACGGCAGCAGCAAGGAATACACAATCGGAGAGTGAGTATAAAGTCTGGCGAGATGTTTATCCTCATACAACTCATCAAACGAGAACCCCAGATACTGTCCCGATGCCTTCCTCTTTGCAATGGTGCGCTTAACGCAATGTGCTTTGACGAGCGGAATGACAATGAAGATTATCAAGCCGAGCAAGGAGAGCAAACCCATGCTGCTCATCATAATTTCAGCAGAATCCACCTCCATTGCCTACCTTTCCAAGAATTGAGGTGACCCAAGTGTGGTCGTCATGTCGTTACCGGAGCGATTTTGGCCAACCTTTAAGGTCCGGTCCCAAAGCCACATGGAGATAATGGAATGGTATTGCATGGGGGAAGTCAAGCGTGACGATGGCCTGAGAGATCGTGTGAATCGTCGCCGTTGATTATGCGACGGGGTCGTTTGCTTTTCGTGGGAGGTGATCCAGCCATGAGGGCCCATACATTTTGTGGCGGGAATTTTACAGAAATTTCCGTCGGAATTCTTTCAGCGCCTTCAAGAAAATGGGAGGTTTTGCCTCCGATTTTACCAGTGTGGTTTTACATTCATTTCCCAATTGCACTGAAGGCATTCATCGGTGGTAGATTCACGGCCTTGGTTCAAACTTCTGCCACCACTGGTCGCGTCCATGAAAAATTATTCACCCACTTCACCCCGTGACATGAAGCCATCCAGCCGGGTTTGTCGTCCGGGGTGTTCAGGAATTGCAGGGCCTCACCTTCTGTCTGGGGAAAGTATAACGGGGTCGATGCTTCACACTGGAGGGTTGCAATGAGCGCCGACGAGGAGAAGACCCTCGATCCCAATCTGACCATCAACCGGACGCTGGATACCATTGGTCAGCATCTTCTGGGAACGAAGTCCGATCTGGAGGCGCTTTATCCTCCGGGGGAGATGGCTTCCCGGTTGCTGCCAAACCTTGATCTGCGCCTGTCTGAAAGTTCCTACAGGATGCTTTGTCCCTTTGCGGAGGGGGGCTTTGGGGAGGTCTGGATCGGTGAGCAGTCCTCCCTGAAGCGTGTTGTGGCCATCAAGATGCTCCGGGAAACCCGGCGGATGCAGGCGGACTCCAATCCCCAGATCCGGGACTTTCTTTTCCGCTCTTTCCTGCTGGAGGCCATCACGACGGCCCAACTGGATCACCCCAATATTGTTCCGGTTCATGATATATCCATTGGCGAGGATGGCTGGCCCATTCTGGCGATGAAACTTGTGAAGGGTGAATCCTGGAGGAAAGTCCTCGCCGAGGATTATCGGACGCTTTCGGTGGATGAGTATCTTTCCAAGCACCTTGATATACTGATCACCGTCATGCAGGCCGTGGCCTTTGCCCATTCACGGGGGGTCGTGCACCGGGATATAAAACCGGAGCAGGTGATGATTGGGGAGTTCGGGCAGATTCACCTGATGGATTGGGGACTGGCAATGTCTGTCCTGGATGAGGAACGGCAACGGGAGGAGGGTGCTGTCTATTTCAGTGGCATTGAAACACGGGAAACGGCGCCCTCCCCCGGCGGTACGCCCGCCTACATGGCTCCGGAACAAACATTGGAGCACGCCAAAAGCATCTGCTTCCAGACCGATGTCTATCTTCTCGGCGGTATCCTTTATGGCATCCTTACGGGGAAACCACCGCGCACCGGCAATGAACTCGACAATTGTCTCAGCATGGCGGCGCGGGGTGAATACGACCCTCTGGAGAAGACTGGGAAAGACCGTGTCATTCCCCCCGACCTGGCGAGAATTGTCCAGCGCGCGCTCCAGCCGAAACCCGCGAACCGAATTCAAAGTGTCGTTGAGTTCATCGAGGAGATTCAAAACTATCTTTCCGGCAAGTCCAACCTGGATGAGGCAACGCTGTTGGCTGAAGCGGCCGAGACTCGTTTGACCGATCTGGTTGCAAGGAGTGCGAACAGGGAACGGGGGGATGTGGCTGGGATCTATTCGGGTTACTCCGAGTGTCTATATGACCTTGATCGTGCACGCTCGCTGGCTCCCCGGGTGGTGCGAATCCTCCCCCTCCGCGAGAAACTGATCTTCAACTATGCAAAGTTCGCCCTGCGGGAGAAGGACCTCAAGTTGGCCCGCGGTCTCGTTGGCCTGCTGGATGAGGAGGAAGAGAGGCAGGAACTCCTCAGGGAACTACAAAGGGAGGAACTGCGCCTGGAGCATCGGGAAAATCAGCGCCGTGTCCTGAAGGTATCCCTGGTGGCGGTCATCAGCCTGCTCATCATCGGGTCCATCACGTATATCTTCCACGTCCTCGATTCAAGGGAACGCTTGATGCGGGAGCGCGACCATGCCCGGGAGGCAACCATTGAGCGGGAACTCGCCCTGCGCACTGCAGAAGAGGCCACGGCGAGAAGTGTCATGTTGCAGGAACTCGCCGAAAGAGAACAGTATTTTGCAAACATTGAGACAACCACCTATAGCATCGAACGGGCTCTTTGGGAGAAGGCGCGAAACAACCTGCTGACCAGAACACCGCCCCACCTTCGCCAGTGGGAATGGGGCCATCTTGCCCAAAAACTCAGTCGCGATCTGATAACGATCCAGCTATACGATGCCATTAATTTTTCAAAGCACTCGCCCGACGGAACCGAATTCTATACAACCAGCCGTGATGGAAGAATTACCGTTTGGGATGCATCAACGGGGGCGTATCTCCGGACCCTTCAGGCCCAGGAGGCCCGGGTTCATACCGTCAGCCTCAGCCCGGATGGAAACCGGCTGGTCACCACAAGTCATTTACAATACCCCGAAGTGCTTGACACGCAAACCGGGGAATTGCTCTTCGAACTTGCGGGGCACACGGGACTTCTGACCCATGCCCTTTGGTCACCGTGCGGGGACTATATCGCGACAAGCTCGATGGATGAAACCGTCCTCCTGTGGGAGGCTGATTCCGGCACTCTCATCCGTAGACTGGATGGGTTTACCGAGGGTGCAACGGCGATTGCCTTCAACCACACGGGACTGCACCTGACAATCGGGACGGGGGATGGCGGTCTGTATAGACACAATATAGACAGCGAGGAAACCTGGCTGCTGAACAGCATTGACGAGGGGCGTATTGACCATCTCGAAAAAAGCCTGGATTCAGGCAGGCTCCTTGTCCTGCCAATGGGTGGGCCGGCTCAGGTTCTTGACAACAACAGCCTGGAGAAACTGCGCGAGGTGGGCTCGTCCAATCTGGCTGCCGTATGTTTTGCTGATAATGACCGGTTCATCATCACCGTCGACAACGGCAGATTCATGTCCATCCATGATGGCGAAACAGGGGATGTCCTCACCGAGGCGATGGTGCCATTCCCCATCAATTCCGTGGATTACTCTGACGTCGGGGAGACCATCCTGGTTGGCACACGGTCCCATGCCACCCTCTTTAATCTGGCATCGCTTCTTGAAAGGCCGGATATCATCCCGGCAGACCCCACTTCGGGTGACTTTAACGAATTTGACACCTCCATCAGGGTTTACGGCCTAACCCCCGGAAGGGATCCCGGTTGGCAGCATCGCGAAAGGATCTGGAACACAGCGGCAGGGCGCACCTTTGTCGAGACGAACGGCTTCCGCGTTTCCATTGAATCGCGCTATTCGGATATCAGTCCCGATGGGAGATGGCGCTTTGAGATGGATCCGGAAACATTCTTTTCCCGGGTATACAGTTTGGAATCGGACGAAATTGTCTACACACACCCGGAAAGTATCGTCGTCAATGGCGAGTTTTCCCCCGATGGCTCCATGCTGATGATCGCGGAGGCCTTCAACAGGATCCATGTTCTGGAAACAGGGAGCTGGAAATCCATCCAGGTGTTTGAACGGGACGAATCCACGCTGGGTCAGGAGAATCTGGCACGCTACATTCCCGGATGGGCCGCTTTCTCACCGGACTCCAGGTCCGTGGTTGTCGCCTATCTCAATGGAAAGGTCGTCTCGTGGGATGTCAATACAGGGGCTGTAAACCACGAGTCAGAACCCACGCGGGGAATCGGTGCCACGATCAGTTTTGATGGCGATGGTTCCCGCTTCCTAGTGGGAGGCAATGACCACCGGACGACCCTTTGGGAGACCGACACGGGTGAAAAGCTGGGCGCATTCATTGGCCATACTGCCTGGGTAACGGCGGCAACATTCAGCCCGGACGGCGAACGGGTCATCACGGCATCCCGCGATCAGACGGTGCGCGTGTGGGAGGCAGATTCCCAGCGGGAAATCATGGTGCTCTACCAATGCCCACCCGACGCCACCATTGTCGCGGCCTGCTTTATCGGGGATGGTACCTCCGCACTCGTCGTCCTCGACGATGGCCGGGTCAAAACCTTTGAAACGGTCCCATGGGAGCCCGGTATATACGAAGCCTCGGAGGATGGACTTACCCCCGAGGAGGAATTCGAACTCGCCAAAAGACGCCGCAATATCGGCGACCACATCACCCCCAACGACGTCGGTAAAAAACCGGTTCACTCGAATCTGTGACGCCATTGTGGGGACTTTGCAACTATACTTCCAGGTTCAATAGGATTCTGACTCTCCAGCACATCTTCCCAATCGGCCCATTGGGAGGAAACTGCGATTGGTTATCATGCCGTTGCCCGACCAAATATCGCCGACATTGAAACCGTGTCCCCACAACCAGTTGGCGGTAGTGGAATGGTCTTGCATGGGGGAAGTCAAGCGGTCGATGCCGACGAGCCCCACCCCTGCCCCACCAACTCAGGGAGGTCCGGGCCACAATTTGCGGCCCATGGACAGAAAATCAGGCACAGGTAAACACCCGGTGCCGTAACTTCACTGAAATGATGTGGGGAGGTGGGAGAAAAAATGGCGGACAGGGAGGGATTCGAACCCTCGGTACGGGTATAAGCCGCACACACGCTTTCCAAGCGTGCGCCTTAAACCGCTCGGCCACCTGTCCGCAGGCGGATTGAGAGAAAAGCCGAGGTGTGGCGGGCGCGTCAATGCGGAATTGGACGATAGAGGAAAAAATGACGGCCAGGAAGGAGGGAGACCCGCTCATCAAGGGTGTAGTTGCGGGAAATGGCGGCCTTCATCTCGGGCGTGAAACCGACAATCAGTTCGTCGTCCATCGGTTGGGTCGCAATAATAAGGCGGTAATGGCGGCTTTCCAGGCGTTCAAGCATGGGGGACTGGTCCCAGTGGCCTTCCATGGCGAGGCGGGTCATGATGAAGGGCTCGTAGTCGACTTCCTTGCGCGCGAGAAGGGTGTAGATGGGATCCTCGCTGAGGATGGGGCCGGGTTCGTCGACGGCACGGAGGAGAAGGAAGTCCCCGGCGGACCTGCTTTCAATCCCCGGAACCTGACGATGGGTGGCCATTCGGTTAAAGGGTGACCAGAGGAAGTTGGCGTGGAGGGCGAGGAGAAGAAGGGTGGCGCCGGCGGCGACTGTGCCGGCCCTGGGGAGTTGATGGCGGTCGTGCCAGATGCGTACGAGACCAAGGGCCGTGGTCAGTGCGCCGGCCATGTGAAAATCGAGGAGGTAGTTGCGGTCCGAGCCTGCCTTGCCCACGGCCAGAATGCTGAGCATGGCCAGGGGTGTATAGATCAGGGCGATGATCTCCAGAGTGTTGGGGGGGACCTTTGACCGGTGGTCCCTGATGGCGGCAAGGAGCAGCCATGTCCAGCCAATGGCAAGGGCGGGGAGGCACCAGTGACTAAATCGCCAGATGTGTTGCAAGCAGATGATGAGGGAGTCGGTTTGATAGACGTTTTGATTGTAGGTCACGGTGTGCAGCCAGTACTGCCCCCTGGTAATGGCAAGGAGGAGCAGGCTGGTAACGAGACCAAAGGCCATGGTTGCACCTCCGAGGAGGAGGCCTTCGCGCCTTCGCCCTGCAAGAATCAGGGCAATCGTGGCCGCCGCCGGAGCCATGAGTTGGGTTTGCTTCGTCTGGAAGGCGAGGGTGAAGAGCACCGCACAGGCTGGAATATAGACACGGGGGCTTCCCCTTCCCACCCATGCAATGGCTGCGATGGTGAAGAGGAGGGCGGTAAAGTCCACCCGCGCAAAGGGAATCCAGTAATAGACATCATTGGTGACGAGGAACAGGAGGGGGGCAAGGAGCGCCACGGGAATAACGCGCCGATTGAGAGCGAGGGCAACGGCCAGAAGCGCCATGATTCCCAGGACGGAAAGCAGGACCACCACACGTCCAACGGCGAGGGACGGGGTCTCGGGGAAATGAAGCAACCCCACAATGGCGGGATAGACGGGTGTATAGTTCCCCACCACCCATGGTGGTTCCTCCCCCACGGGGGCGTAAATGGAACCACCGCCACGAAGGGTGAGCGCCTGGTTGAGGAGGAACCCCTCCTCGCGGTCCATCTGGTAGGGAAATGCATTGATAACGCCGGTGGCGTAACGAAGGGGGGCAAAGGCCATGGGGAGGAGCAGCAGGACGAGGAGGATCGCCGTACCCTGAATGATGTGTCCCGTCCAGCGTGTCCAGGCCGGATTGTCCGAGGGGCAGGTCATGAGAACAGGCCCGGGTCGAGCACCCTGTCGATGGAGTCAAGGACGTCCCTTGCGGTCAGTTCCGACAGGCAAAAGACCTCCTTGGGGCACTCCTTGAGATAGCACGGGGAGCAGGGAAAATCCGTCACCAGCTTCTCACCGTTTCCGTATAGATCGATTTCCTGGTGGCAGGTGGAACCAAACCAGGAGACCACCGGAACGCCGAGGGCGACGGCAACGTGCATGGCCAGGGAGTCCGCCGATGCCACGACGTCGCACCCCTCCACGAGGACGAAAAAGTCCTGGAGTGTGTTGTCCGTTCCGCCATCATGAATGGTGGGCTGGGAAGCATCCTGCTCCCCCGCCACCTTCATCAGTTCCTGGTGGATGTGGCGCTCCCTGGGGCCGCCGAGGAGAAGAAGATCCCTGTCGCGGCGCTTCATGACCAGACGGACAAACTCCTTCATCCGGTCAAGGGGCCATGCCTTCGTGGCGAAGACGGGTCCGCACCCGGTGTTCAACCCGATGAGCCGTCGGTCGCCATCCATTCCCCGGCGGATGGCCTGAAGCCTCGGTGCCACGCGACCACGAACGAGGGGGGCCACGCGCAGTCTATACGGTTTGCCATCATAGGGAAGGGCGCAGGCCTCCGCGATGACCTCCGGGGCCGACTTGGTGTTTTCGTGGAACTTTAATTCGTCGGAAAGACCCAGTCGAAGGGCGTAATTTGCCTCCCGGTTCCATGTGACCGCGGTATTGTGTGCCGTTGGCTTGAAGCCGTACCGTTCCCTTGCGTGGACCTCCCGCGAGAGGGAGACAGCATGGGCGTCCTTGTCGAGGCAATAGACACGCTCATATCCCCGCGCCAGAACGTGTTGGAGGGATTCACTGCTCCAGGCCAGGGCCTCGTCGATCCTGTCATCATCAAGGAGGGGAAGGGAGGGCGGCTCGGTAAGCCAGGTGATTTTCCATTCGGGGTGGTGGCGCTTGATTTCCGGAAGGATCACCTTCGTGCGCAGAACATCCCCCATGGCGCCAAGCTTGATGATCAGCACCCGCCCGGCAATGGCCGGATTTTCGGGGCGCGGGATGACGCCACGACACCTGTCTATACAGTGCTGGACTAGAAGGTCATCCGGCAACGTGGAGTCCTGAATACGATGGCTTGTAAAGACACGGCCAAGAATCGCCATGGCTCCCCCGGAGTCAAGGGGCTGAAATTCATCGATCCCAATATCTGCCCATTGGGGGCGGGGTGGGATGGCCTGTTGCGGGACGATGGCGACAATCCAACCCGCTCCCTCGCCACGCTGGGTAGCCGCCTCCTCCCTGAGCCAAGGCAGGGGCGTTTCCCCGCCAGCGACAAGAAGAGATTGGCTGCCCCGGCTCTCGAATTTGGAGCAATCGGGGCAGCCATCGTGCTTGTGGCAGGGTTTGTACCCTGTATAGAAGCGACAATCGGTCCGAATTTGATCCGGGTTTATTTCCGCGAATGTCGTCAACGGGAGGGACTGCCTTTCAGATGTCAGCCATTACCTTGTCATAGAAGTCGAGGCAGTTATCGGGCGTGTCACCGGCACGGAATTCCATCGCCGCGCGGGGATGCTGGTTCATCTGTCCCACGACAATGTAGGGGGGATACGGTCCCCACTCCATCTTGCCCTGGAGGGGAGCGAAGTGATCCTGGAGGAGCTTCCAGATCGGGCGTGTCTTGAACTTCGGATTGCGCAGGAAGCCAATGAGGAGCTCCATCGGGCAGTTGCCGGCGCCGCGTCCCATGCCGGCCATGGTGGCGTCTATACGATTGGCACCCTGAATGATGGCCTCGATGGTATTGGCGAAGGCCAGCTGCTGGTTGTTGTGGGCGTGGATGCCGACTTCCTTGCCGGCTTCCTTGCCAGCCTCAAGATACTTGCGAACGAGGCGTGCGATCTGTTCGGAGTACAGCGCGCCGAAACTGTCAACAACCACGATGGCTCCTGCGGGTGTCTTGACAGCGACTTCGAGGGCCTGATCGACCTCCGCCTCGCTGGCCGAGGAAATCGCCATGATGTTACACATCGTTTCGTAGCCCTTGGCATGGGCATCCTCGATCATCTCGGCAGCTTCGGAAATCTGGTGGACGTAACACGCCACACGCACCATGTCGATGACGCTGTCCTTCTTCTCAAGGATCTGGGTTTTCCAGTCGCACTTGCCGCCTGCGTCGGCCATGACGGCGAGCTTCAGGCTGGAGGGATTATCGCCAACGATCCGGCGGATTGATTCCTCCTCGCAAAACTTCCAATCGCCAAATTTTTCACGGGGGAATACGCGGGGTGACCCCTTGTAGCCGATCTCCATGTAGTCGATTCCTGATTCGACGCAGGTCTCATAGACCGCGCGGACGAATTCGTCGCTGAATTGGTGATCGTTAATCAAACCGCCATCACGGACGGTACAATCGAGTACCCGAATCTCGGGCCGAAAAGTTATCCAGGGGGCCTGTTGCATTCCTGTCGTGTCTCCAATGGTTTACGTGGTCGCGCGCTCAAAAACGAGGACCATTTGCCGCTCCCACAGGGGGCAACGGGTTGGGGAGGTGGAGCAAGTCAAAGGTTGGGAACTTTGAAGGCGTGTGTAATCACCAGAATTGATGACCACTTTGGCGAAAAATCCACGAAAAAGGAATTCGCCGGGGCAACCGCGCCCTTATTTCAATGAAGAATCCGGATTAATGCTTCGCCTTGACTTCCTCGGCCTCGGAAATGGCGCATGGTTCGCCATCATCACAGACCGGGCAGTCCCGGGGGCCGGGGCACTCGAATTGGGAGTGGCGCCATTCGTGGAGGAAATTCTTCACGACCTTTTCGTTCGAGTGAATGAAAGTCATGAAACCCATCATTTTCTTGCGGGTTTCCGGGCTGACAAGGTGCTCGATCTTGCAGGCATCGATATTTGCCTGGGCTTCGGAGAGCCCAAGGACTTCGGTGAGGAATTGCACGAGCAATCTATTATTCACATGGATTTCGTGGGCGATCCGCTCCCCATCGGGGCTGAGGCGAATGAAACGGTTGTGGTCCTCATCCACCCAGTTTTTCTGCTTCAGGTGCTTGATGCTGACCGAGGCGCTTCCCGGGGTGATTTCGAGCTCGCGGGCGACATCCGTCACCCGGGCGTATCCCTGGCGCTTGTGAAGTTCCTGGATGGCCATGAGATAATGGGCCATGCTGTGGGTGACTTCATTGTTGTCGAATTCTTTCCATTCCTTCGCGCTCATGACAATCCGCCTCGTACCGGGCCCTGTGGGCCGTTGATGAAAATAGACTGCGTTATGGGACGTGAATCAGGCAATCGAAGTTTGCCTCCCCGGGTCATGCTGAGTTGGCGACTCCCTTGTGGTGCCGCTCCAACTGCTCATCTGGAGCAGGAGACGCGCCAAATACCCGTCGGAACATGTTTGTCGAGAGAAGCCCCTCGGGGTCGCATCGCTGTTTCAGGGCCTTGAATCGCTCAAAATTCTCCCTGGGCAGGTAACGGGCGACGGTTCCCTTACGCATGGTGGAGTCCTTGGCCAGATAGAATCTCCCTCCGGCGGCCAGGACGAGCTCATCCATTTCGTGGCACAAGCGCCAAAGTGCCCGGCGATTTTTTGCGGTAACCGGGTAATCAAGGGCCAGCGAGTACCCGTCGACCCCGTGGGTCAGGAGGAAATCATCGGGAATGTGCTTCTTTGTCACGCCAAGGTAGGGGTAAATTCCCCGTTGCTGGGAAAGGCGGATCTGCTCGGTGAAGACCCGGGCGGCGTGTTCCCTGGGTACAAAGGACTGGTATTGGATCAGCCCGCCGGGTCGGTAGCTTTCCTTCCAATTGGGGACATAATCGAGGAGGAAATGAAACTCCGCATGGCTTTGGAAGTAGGGTTTTTCCGCCCCCGGGCGTTTCTGGGCGTGAAACTTCGCCGTGTTGATGAGCCACATTCCCCAGTCATTGACGAAGGGCTTCATCAGCTTCCAGGAAATGCTCTTGGGAATGAGGCCAACAATATTATCCGGCAGGGCCTGACGATCGGCGCGCAGGCTTTGGGCGGCGTAACGGTCCTCCCCCGGAGGGAGCTGCCGGGCGAAGTGCATTTCCCCACGGCCAATGGAATTTCTGCCCCGGGCGATGCAGTCCGACCACCCAACCATGTAATCCATGGAGGAGGCATTTTCCTCGAAAAGTTCCACCATCTCATGGAAGTTCCGGGCCTGTTTCGCCCAAATGCGAAGACGACCGGAATGGACCTTTTTTACCTTCAAACGAATCCAGGTAAAAACGCCGATCATGCCAATTCCCGATATCGCACCGTGGAACAGGTCGGGATCGGATTCACGGGTCACGTGGACACGCTTCCCAGACGGGAGCAAAATCTCGAAGTCGAGGACATGATTCCCAAAGGGACCAACCTGATAGGCATTCTTCCCGTGGATGTTCATCCCCAGACAACCACCCAAGGTGGTGTTCATCGTCCCGGAAACCACCGCCGGCCACCAGCCATCCTCCACGATGTACTGCCAAAGATTGGCCAGGGTAACACCCGGCTCCGCCTTGACGATGCCGGTTTCGGGATCCCACTCCAGAATGCGGTTCATTCGGGACAAATCGAGGGTGATCCCCTCCTCGTTGAGGAAGGCGTCCCCGTAGGAATTCCCCCCCCCCTTCAGGCCGATCTTCCTTCCCGTCTCACGGGCCAGGGCAAAGACCTTTTCGAGGCGCTCCACGGTACTTGGGCGAAAAACATACGACATTGCCTTGTCGGCCATGCCCCATGCTTCGACCCACTCAAGGTGATCAACCGGCAGGGATTCCATCGAGCCGTGGCTTGTGGGCTGAACCTCGGCAATATTGCCGGATCGCTTGGATCGGCTGGGGCTCATATATTCTTCCCCCGGAAAAGGAAGGATGGGATCATTCGAATGATTGTCATGATGAAAAACCACGGAATAAAGGGCACATAAGTGGTGTTGCACCCGCGCCGGATTGCCTTGGCGATTCCCGTGGCGGCCTGTTCGTCAGTAATCATGAACGGCAGGGTCAATCCTTCCGTCATGGGGGTCTTCACCGGTCCCGGCTTGATGGTGATGACCTTCACCCCACGGTGGCCGAGACGGTTGCGGAGGCCTTCGAGGTAGGTATTGAGGGCCGCCTTGCTGGAGCAATAAACCGGCTGGCCCTTCCGGCCCCGATCCCCTGCCACCGAGCTGATCCCGACAATTGTCCCGGTTTCCTGAACCTCACAGCGGGCGGCTGCTTCATTTAACCAGGCCATCGCGCCAAGAACGTTCACCTCGAATACAAGGCGATCCTTTTCAATGTTGTACTCATCGGGGGCGATTTCGGGCATGACACCCGCGCAATAAACAATCAGGTCAAAACCGCCGAGCTCGTGGGTGATTTTCTGGAAAAGTTGGGGGACTTCGGCGAAGTGGGTGACATCGTGGGGGTAATACAGCGCGCGGTCGCCCTTGTTGCGGTTCAGGGAGGTCGCCAGCTCCTTCAGGGCCTCCTCGCGACGGGCAACGAGGGCCACCTTGTATCCCTGACGGACCAACAGGCGCGAAAGGGCCGCCCCGATACCTGAAGAGGCACCAACGATGATTGCCTTGCGATGACGAGCCATGATGCCTCCGGCCAAGAAAAATAACCTGACGACCGATGGGTGTCCACGGCCAAGGTTCCTAAAGGATATGTCAACACCCCCGTGGGCAACCCCCGAATTCGACTTTTCATACCGTAATTTCCTGTAAATACCCGAGTGGGTGTTTCCGGGCCAGCCATGAATAAGGTGATTGGATCGTGCATTTCACGCCAATGAGATGGTCCCAGGTGCCCTTGACTCAGCTTGGAGCAAGGGCTTCCCGGACCTTTCGGGCCAACTCGGCCTTCGTGTAGGGCTTTCCGAGCAGATGGGTACCGGGATCAAGGCGCCCATGATGCACAATGGCGTTCTCCGTGTACCCGGAGGTATACAGAACCCTCAGTTCTGGGCGGAATTCCCGGGCCTTGTCGGCAAGTTGGCGCCCATTGAGACCACCGGGCATGACAATGTCGGTGAACAGGAGATCGATATCTTCATTTTCCCGGAGGAGTTTGAGGGCATCGAGTCCATTTTCAGCCACCAATACGGTATATCCAAGACCTTTCAACAACCTCTCGGCGAGGCCCCGCACCATCTCGTCATCCTCCACGAGGAGAATGAATTCCGAACCGCCGGTTGTCGGGAGGGTCACTTTGCCTGGTGAATCCTCCAGGGAATGAACACCGGCACGGGGAAGGTACATGCGCACGACGGTTCCCTCGCCAACCTCTGAATAGACCTTGATGTGCCCATGGGACTGCTTCACAAAACCGTAGACCATGCTCAGGCCGAGTCCCGTTCCTTTTCCATCCGCCTTGGTGGTGAAGAAGGGTTCAAAAACTCGTTCAATCATTCCCGGATCTATCCCATGTCCCGTGTCGGAAACGGCAACAAGAACATACTGGCCCTGATTCACGTCGGTATGTTGGTCGGCATATTCACCACCGATTGAGGTGTTGGTGGTTTCAATGGTCAGGCGCCCTCCGTTCACCATTGCATCCCGTGAGTTCAGACAAAGGTTGAGAATGGCGCTTTCCAATTGTGCGGGATCAACCATGGCCTTCCAAAGTCCAGCCCCGTGAATGATATCAATTGAAATTTGCTCCCCGAGTGTCCGTCTCAAAATCGTATTCATCCCGGAAATCAATTGATTCACATCGACGGGCTTGGGGTCGAGGGGCTGTCGCCTTGAAAAGGCCAAAAGTGCGTGTGTCAGTTCTGCTCCCCGCAGGGCCGCCCGTTGGATTAATTCCATCATCGGCAGGAGTTTGGCGTCTGGCTCAAATTCCTCGATCAGGAGCTCTGCATTGCCAAGGATGACCGTCAATAAATTATTGAAATCATGGGCAAGCCCGCCAGTCAGGTGCCCAACTGCCTCCAGGCGTTGTGACTGGTGCAACTGCTGTTCCAGAAGGACGTTCTCGGTGATGTCTGTCATGCCGCCGACCATCCGGATCGTTTTCCCGGAATCGTCACGGATCGCGAAGCCTCGATTCACAACCCAGGCGAAGGTGCCGTCCCTCCTCATGAAACGGTACTTCGCATCCCAAACCTCACCGGTACCCTTGATGACCTTTTCCTGACTTTCAATGACGGCCTGTCTGTCCTCGGGATGAATTCGATCCATCCAGTCAGTGGAATCCTTTTCCATGTCCTTCGGGCTATAACCAAATCGGGTGAAGAAGGATTCATTCCACCAAACCGAATTGTCGATGATATTCCAGTCCCAAACAGAATCCACGGAGGCCCGGGCAACCAGGCGAAACCGCTCCTCCTTCACCTCCAGTTGCTCCTGCAGTTGCTTTTGCGTGGAAAGATCAACGTCTATACAGAATAATTCCGGGGGGCGTCCGGGCCTCCTGACGATCGTATGGCTCGAGTAGACATGAACCCGGGAACCATCCTTGCGCATCAGGGAATATTGGCTGGTGGGAATATTCCCTCCATTCTCCATGACCCTCTTCAGTTCTCCACGCACCCCATCGGCCATTTCGGGCGGGATGATCAGGTCAAGAAGGTTCCCCCCGATCGCTTCCTCCTCGGTATATCCATACAGTTTTGTCGATGCAGTATTCCAGTACTGGACCGTCCCATCGATGGCATATCCCTGAATGGCAACATTGGGAACATCCTGGAGGAGCCTGCGGAATCGCTCCTCGCTTTCCCTGATGGCTTCCTGCGCCTCCACCGATCTTGTCACATCCATGACCATGCCAAGATGCCGCGCCGGTTCGCCCGTGTCGTCATACTCCACCGTTCCACGTTCAAGCATCCAACGAGTTTCCCCGTCAGGGCGGATGACGCGGTATTCCACCTCCACGAACTCATGGATCCCTTCCACCCTGGCATACGCCTCGGTGATTTTCACCAAATCGTCGGGATGCACCATGTTGAGGAAGAAATCTATTGTGCCGGGAAAGTCCTCCTCTTGCACACCAAACAGACTCTTGGTTTCTGTTGGCCAATCCAGCCTGCCGGTCCTGAGATCCGAGTCCCAGGCTCCCATGTTGCCAATACGCTGGGCCGCCGACAAAAGTGCATCGCGATCCCTGAGGGCACGTTCCGCTTCCACCTTATCGGTGATATCCACAATGGCAACCAGGTCGGCCTTTTGTCCCTCAAATGTCAATACATGGGAGGTAATCTCGACATAAATGATCTCCCCATTCTTTTTGATGTGGCGCCAAACCCCCGCCTTGTCCACACCGTCCTTCGAATGCGAGACCGTTTCGAGCAGCAACGGAACATCCTCATTGGGCCTGATGTCAGCGATGGTCATGCGAAGAAATTCCTCGGATGTATATCCGTAATGCCCAATCGCCGCACTGTTTACGGCCAAAATACGAAGATCCTCGAGGGAATAAACCCACATGGGATGGGGATTTTTGTCGAAAAGCAGCTCGTACTTTTCCGCCGCCTCGCGAATGGCAATTTCGGCCAATTTCCTTTCGCTTACATCCACGTGCATGACGACGACACCCTGATTTTCCTCCCGGGAGACCGGTGTCACCATCAGCCGGAACCACATCCTTTCATTCGGAGAATGACAGGGGTATTCATGACCATACACTTCCAGTTTTCCGCTGAGGACGTCACGTATTCCCTGCTCTGCATCCTTCGCCTCCTCCGAGCATGGCCCCGTGGCTTTTCTGCAGATATCCAGGTAGTTTTTTCCCAGTCCGAAATCCAGGTCCGGATTCAAATTGGTGATTCCATATCGCTTCCAGGCATCATTGATGGCGATAATAAAACCATCCCTGTCGAGGAGGGCGATGTGTGCCGGCAGGGCGTTGAGGATGTCGGCACGCATACTGGCGATCTGTCGCTGCTCACGTTCCTTTTCGATGAGATGACGCTGAGCGCCCTCCATATAGAAAGGTTCCCCGGAGGCTCCAATCACGGCGTCGACTTCACCACCCGTCAACTCCATGATTTTCGCCTGTGTTTCCTGAAGCGTGCGAATCAGGTCCCTTAATATTTCGCCCTTGTTCCTGGCTGTTTTTTTCCCTTCCTGATTCACGAGATGCCCTCCATTCCGATGGTCGCGAGAAGGATTTTCTTGTCGGAAAGGTTCCCGATTATTTCACGGGTGCCCGTGGGCGTTTGTACAAGCAACGTCGGGGTGAACAAAATACCGTCCCGCAGGGCCCTGCCAGGATCTTTCAAGAGATCGATGACCTCAAAAGGTAGTTTCCCCTCAAAATGTTCCCGGCAGACTTCACTCAGGTTGGCAACGGCACGCACAGAGTTGGGGCTGTCACCGGAAACAAAAAGTTGAAGGGAGAAGGTATCTTGACTCATCTTGTCTCCCCGCCAATACCATCACTCTTGCCCTCCAGGCGCATGCTTCGAAGTCCCTCTTGGGACTGATCCCAATCCAGTCCCTCCTCTTTCAATTCCGAATCAATGGCGCTTGCTTCCTCGCGACGAAAGTTAAGTTCGGCTTGTAGACCCGCAAGGCTTGCCTCCATCTTGGAAATCTCGGTCAACAGGACTTTCCGTCGACGATGGAAATCCTCCGCGACTGCCTTTCTGTGCGATTTTTCCTCCTGTTCCTTCTCGTAACGCATTGCTCCCATGAGCACTTCGCCGCCAGCCATATAGACATCCTCGAGAGTGATCTCATCCCGGGAAAGACGGAGTTCGCGCACCTGGTTCGAGTGTGATGTACCTCGCGACTTGATAATGGACAGGGCCCGGTTGCGCTCACCAGCGTTGATCACATAACTGAGATGAATCCACGTGTCGGCGATGGTGGAGATCATGAGGGGGGTTGTTTCAGCATTTGATTTGGCATGATCCAGCAAACTCGTACAGACAAGAGTGATGCCACTCAGTTTCCCCCAATCAACAAGTCTCTCGACCACATTATGCGCCAGGCCCACATTGCCCCCCAGCGAAAGAGCGGAAACAGGATCCACAAGCAGGCAATCCACCTTCATTTGCCGGGCCAGTTTCTTGATCTCCATCAGATGGATTTCCGCACTCCCCGAGTTCGCCCGCTTCGATACAATGGCGAGTCGCCCCTCGGCGATATCCCTGGTAAAGTCGATACCCACTGACTTTAGATTACGAACGATCTCCCCCTGCCGGGAATCGAAGCTGACAAACAGCGTCTTCTCCCCGCGCTCGCATGCTGCCCGGGCGAAGGCACCACAGAGGGTTGTCTTTGCCGTTCCGGGGGAACCCGTGATCAGAACACCCGCCCCGCGGTAATAGCCACCGCCAAGCATCTTGTCCAATCTGTCTATACCGCTGGAAATCCGCTCCTCAGACACCACCTGTCCCGGGGAATCCTCCCAGATGGAGTGGGAGACTTCAAACCCATCACGGTCAATGACGAAGGGACACTTGTTTTCCTCGAAACCGGACCCACGATACTTGAGTATACGAAGATTCCGATGCGAAACCCCATCTACAATCTCATGGTTCAAACCAATGGAACAATCCACCATGAACTGCAGAAAGCCCAGGCTACTTGCCATGGTCACTTCACCACTCGCGGGACGCTTGTGGGTAATGATGGCGGTGAGCTGATTTTCAAGGAGCCAGTCGTGGAGTGCATAGACCTCGCGACGGATCGCCCTGGTGTCATTACCCAGCAGGGCGAGGACCACATCGAGGGCGTCGAATACGATCCTTCTGGCCCCCATTTCCTTCACCTTCCCGCCCAGGGCAGCCAGCATTCCCCCCAGGGCGAAGGCCCCCGCCTGAATCAATTTGGAACTGGGTTGGGCATTGAGGAAAAACAGCTTTTCCTTCTCAAGGGAGGGCAAATCCCAGCCAAACTCCCTGGCGTTGGAAAGAATCTGTCGTGAATTTTCTTCAAAGGCGACAAATATCCCAGGTTCCCCCCCTATAATAGCCCCACCGACAAGGGTTTGCAACGCGAACAGCGTTTTCCCGGAACCCGCCCCCCCTTCC
>JAFIGB010000332.1 GCA_020831705.1 Candidatus Sumerlaeia bacterium
GTAGGCGAAGATCCATTCCGGGTCGCGAACCATGAGGACAACCTTGGTTTCGCCGTATTCCAGGGGGAGTTCCCGATCGGAAAGCTCATGATCGCGCATTTCCTCCACGGATACCTTGGGAAGCTTGGCGTTGGAACCGGCCTTGGCTGCCGGGCGTTCCACCTTGGGAGGGGTGACCGCCTGTTTGGTCGTGCCGGCCTTGGTTGTCTTCTTCGTAGCAGGCTTCTTTGTGTCAGTGGTTTTAGTGGTCTTGGCCCTGGTGACCGTGGGCTTTTTTGCGGCGGGTTTGGTGGTGGTCTTCGCCGTTTTTTTTGCCGCCGTGGTGGCGGTCTTTGAAGGGGCCTTGGCTTTCTTTTCAGATGCCTTTGCACCGGTTGCCTTGCTGGTGGTCTTGGTGGCAGGCTTTGCGGCCTTGGCAGCAGCAGCCTTCTTCGTCGTGGTTTTCTTGCTGGAAGGGGAACCAGACGTAGTCTCCGGTGTTGTATCCTTTTTCTTTGCCATTATGGCCTTCCTTCATGAGTTCAATGGTGGTAGGTCCCTCCACCGGGTCACAACCAGGTCCGGGAATGCGCATCGCTTTTGCCCGGTCGGGGGAACATCACCACGGTTGGGGGGCGACGCCCCGGATTGTCTGAGGAAATCATCCCCATGATGCGGGCGGCGTGCGAGGGAAGAATCATCAGGGTTTAAGCCCGAATCGTTCCGGCTCGACCACTTGGGTCACTTCTAAGCGATTTATTGCAGGGGTAAAGCCTTTGCCGTGGTTTTCACCTGCAGGGAGCAAAGGAAAAGCGGCCCGCCGCCATGCCGGGCGCCTCGTTCAGGTTTTCAGGATAAATCAGCACTCATGGCTGATTGGTGGCGATCAGGAGCCGGGACGGAAGTCACGATGATAACGGGCCTGCTCCTTGAGGGAGACGATGGCATCGCGGCGGAAGTCCTCCACAAAGCCCTGACGTTTTGCGAACAGGAACGCACGCTCCAAGTTCTCAATGTCCGCCAGGAATTCCTGACGGGAGGGAGCGTCGACATGGGTGACATGGAGCACCACGACCTCGTTGACCATGGTCGGGCTGCCGGCCTTCATGATCAGGACGTCGTTGTTCCCGGCCCTTTGAAGCTCATCCATGATATCGGTGACAGTACCAAGTTCCTGGGGGACATCCTCGCGGGTGAAGGGCTCAAGTGTTCCGCCTGTCAGGTCGATGGCAAGGGCGGCAGTTGTGAGCGCATCGCCACTTTCAACCCGTGTCTTGAGCTGTTCGGCAAGAAGGACGGCCTCATCAGTGGCAACACGGCGACGGATGGCCCGTTCCACCGAGGAGCGGACGTCGGCAAGGGGGCGGATGGACTCGGGGATTTCCTCGATGAGCTCGAGAATGGCAACGGATCCATCACGGGCCTGAAGGACCGGTGAAATGATGCCGGGGCGCATGCGACGAAGGCTTTGGGATTCACGGCCAAGGTCGCCGATTCCCTGGATGAAGGTCTGTGTGGCGACGGTGGGGGAGGTCGTGCGCACGTCGGTGTTGAGGCTCCGTGCGATTCCCTCAAGGGTTGTGGCCCTTGCCGAGGCATCACGAAGGAGTTCGAAGGATTCCGTTGTCCGTGCCTGACGGCTGGCCTCATGTTCCGACCGGAGCTTCTCATTAAGGTCGTCAGCGAGGATCTGGCGAACCTCCTCGAATCCGTAGGCGGAGCCGGCAGCCTTGTCGACGAGCTTGACGATGGCGGTTCCCTTCGGGGTGTTGATGACCTCGGAAATGTCCCCCGGCTCGGCACCATCAAGGAAGCTCATCATTTCGGCACCGTAGCGACCGGCATCGACCTCGGGGAAGATGGTTCCGACCAGTCCACCCATGAGGGTGGGCGAGCTGACATTGTCGCGGGCGACGGCATTGTCGGGATCGACGGTCAATTCGTTGGCAAGGGCTGCGAAATCCTCACCTGCATTCAGGCGCTCAAGGGCGGCCTCGGCCTGTGTTTCAGGATCTCCGGTCGTGGAACCGAAGATGATCTGGCGGACGGAATACCCACCCATTTCACGGAAACGACCTTCCTCGATGGCCTCTTCGAAGGCGGAACGAAGTTGATCCTGGCTGGCACGGGGGGGGAATTGGGGCGGTGCGGGAAGGGCGACATATTGGTAAATGCGTCGTTCCTGATCGAGAATACGGGAATCACGGACACTGACCATCCTGTTGTATTCTTCCTGAATGGTGGCGTCGTCGATGACCATTTCATCGTCGACCTGAACGGGGACCCGGACGACCTCGGCGGTGAGGATTTCATTGGTGAGGAGGTATTCCTGCCAAAGCTCAAGGAGGGAGGTCCGGGCGGTGCGATGGACGGTTGATTGGGCCAGCTCGTCGGCAATTTGCGAGCGAATCATGGCGGCATATTCGGATTCAGTCAGGCGGTTTTGCTGGAGGATGCGGCGAAGGTCCTCACGGGTGAGGCCCTGGGCGCGCAGGTAGGTGGCCACCTGATTGTCTGAAACGCGCAGGCCTTGGGCACGGAGCCGGTCGCGCATGGCAACCTGGGCGATGGCGAAGTCGGTGACTTCATCGGTGGAGAGGGCGTCGAAAATCATGCGCTGCACCTGGCCGCGCTGTTCGGGGGGAAGCTGCATGGACATGGCGGCAAGGCCGGCGTAATATTCGGCGGCTTCCCGCTTGGCGCGTTGGAGCGCCTGGGCGTCGAGTTCGACCTTGCCCTGATCAGTATAAACGGTCACCAGGGCACCGGTGGGGAGTCCAGCCTGCTGGGCAGGGGGAGCAAAGCCGTAGAGCGCCACAAAGGCGGGGATGGTGACGATCAGGATTGCCCAAAGGCCCCACTTCATGAAGTAGGGGTTTCGCAATTGTTGCAGGCTGATCATTGATGAAAAATCCTCGATATGGCCGGGAAATATGCTCCACGGCAGAATGAATCATCCCACGGGCTGAAGGTTCAGCCAATGGGGCCGTGCAGAAAGCCGTATGATGCCCTGTGCCGTCAATGGAGAAAGGGCGTGTTTGGCGGCGCCGGGCGCATCTCAGGTCTGTATCGGCTTGAAGTTCCAGATTTCTCCCCAATCGCCATTTCTACGCGCCAGTTCAAGGGCCAGGAGGTTTTCCTTTCCCTCATCCGTCCAGAACTGGCCGA
>JAFIGB010000346.1 GCA_020831705.1 Candidatus Sumerlaeia bacterium
ATAATCCGTGTCGGTTGTTGGTGGAATGGGTGATCAGGTTGGAGGGGCGCCCACCAACGATGGACATCCCCTTTATCGCGTCATTTCGCATGGGTTTGCGGTCAATCCACTGTTCTCAAATTTCCGTGTCTATCCGTCCATTCCGTGGACACCTTTTTGACCACGGATACCACCGATTTCACGGATTGAGGGGGAGGATACGATATAATCCGTGTCGGTTGTTGGTGGAATAGATCGTTATATTGAAGGCACAATCCTCGATATCACACTCACCCCAATGGCCCCAACGGGGCCCGGATACCACAGCCCAGTGCAAGCGCCTCAAGGTGCGTAGCGCTGGGTACGTGGAGGACGAAAAAAGCACCGCAACGCGGTGCGATCTGGGCGTTTGTATGTATTATCGCACCACCTTCGGGGTGCGGTCCTTGATTCGTTCAATACCCAAGGCTGCACGCTTGAGCGTTTGCCTTGGGCTGTGTTATATTGCCCCATTGGGGCATCCGGTCCGAGACCATCGAAGTAACATGTATATACGGAATAATCCGTGTCGGTTGTTGGTGATATAGATCGTTATATTGGAGGCACAATCCTCGATATCACACACACCCCAATAGCCCCAGCGGGGCCCGGATATCAAAGCCCAGTGCAAGCGCTACAAGGCGCGCCGCGCTGGGTACGTGGAGGACGAAAAAAGCACCGCAACGCGGTGCGATCCGGGCGTTTGTATATAATATCGTCCCCTCATTTCGCATGGGTTCGCGGTCAATCCTCTATCCCCCAAATTCCGTGTTCATCCGTGCATTCCGTGGACACGTTTTTGACCACGGATACCACCGATTTCACGGATTGAGGGGGAGGATACGATATAATCCGTGTCGGTTGTTGGTGAAATGGGTGATCAATTTTGAAGGGTACCCATCGGAATGGAGCCACCAAATTTTCGCGTGTTTTCGCGTGGGTTCGCGGTCAAAACTTTGACCCCAAATTTCCGTGTCGCTCCGTGCATTCCGTGGACCCCATCATAATGCGCGCCGCGCTGGGTACATGGTGGGCGATCCCGGGATTCTGCCACCTGTGTCTAGACGGCATTCACCCAGATCGGGCTGCTCCAGGCCATGTCGTCGTTTTCGAAAATCACGCGCAGATAATACCAATGGGTGCCGTGCCCCGGGTCGGTGTCGCGGATGGTGAAGCGGGAAATATACCCTTCCCCACCGTATTCATACCACGTTTTATTGTCCTTCACGACCTGGAGCCACACGAGGCGCTGCTGGGCAATGACCTCGGCCTGGATGACAACTCCTTCGCTACCCCGAATGCTGAACTCCTCGCCCATGAGATGGTTGTTCACGCGGAAGTCCAGACGCGGCTTGATGCCGGTGGTGGCGTAGGTGCGCCGCTTGCGCATGGCTGTATAGATCGATTCGCGGGACAGATCGGGGGCGAGGACCACTGCCAGGCCGGTGCGGTAGCTGTCGCGGCGGAAGGCCATCTTGTGGTGCCAGATCAGGCCGTGATTGTCCGACCCGCCAATGAGGCCAAACCGCAGCCCCTTCGCCAGGGCGTCCTGAACGAAGAACCCGCGCATGCCGCCGCGGTGGGGAAGGGGGCGGTTGCCCTGGTATTCCATGACGCCGTGATTCGAGGTGATTTCCACGAGGGGCTGGACATCCGGGTGGTGGTTTTCCCAGTCGGTGCCGGTCCACGCCACATGGTGGGGAATCATGATCGCGCCCAGTTCCCGGCAACGTGCGGCGAGTTTTTCACCCGTGTCCTGCTCCGGTTCTGTATGATCGAGGAGGTTGATGGGCTCGGTGTGATAGATGCACTTGTGACCAAGCCCGGCGGGGTGGCGGGCCGTTGTATATTCCTGACCGAAGAGCGTGGCGAATCTCCCGGGCTGGTTGTAGTGATCCGTCAGTTCATTCATGAGGTCGAATTCGCCGGGTAGGATGCTTTTTCCCACGAAGGTATCGTGGTCGGTGAGGGAGGCAAAGTCATCCTCGTAGTATTCCTTCCGGATGCGGTAATACTCGTCCACATCGCCCATGCCGTCGGACATCCAGGTGTGGCCGTGTATATCCCCGTAGAAGTGGTGGAGGGGTTCGTCGATTCCTTCCAGGTCTTCCAGCGGTTCCCATCGGGCGGCGGCATGCTGTATATTCACCAGGGGAATCGCAGCCGCGGCACGGAGGTCCATGTTGACCTCGCGCAGGGGAATATCGCCCTCCGACACAGGAAGGTCGGTAATCTTGTGCATGACGTTGGCCCGTATGTCCCTGCGGATGACCCAAAGATTCCCCTCGCCATCGAAGGCTGTCTGGAGGAATTGACCACGTCCTCCCCAGGAATCCTCGGGAAGTCTGTATAGACCGGACCATCCAAACCCCCCGAGCATCTGAATGCAGAAGTTGTGGGAGGGGCGACCGGTGACAATCACCTTCCCATCCGGGGCGATGGCCAGGCGGGGGAACTCGAAACTTTGGTCGGTGCCTGTCTTGTCAAGATCCTTCCCCGGAGGATCCTCAAGGGGCTCAAACCAGCGATTGGTGGACGGATCCAGGCAGCGCAGGTAATACCACCGTGGAATGTCCCACTTGTCATCGCCCCTGCGGTTGGACTGCCAGGCAATCCACACGCGGTCGCGATCATCCACGGCAACTGCGGGGGCTATATTGAAGGCACGATGGTGTGTTACCCGCTGCACGATGGGGGGCGAGGCAACGCCCACCCCGGCGATATACACCGTTGCGCCGCCGAGGCCATCGGCCTCGTCCCAGACAACCCATGCCCGCCCCTCCGGACTTGCGGCGATGGCCGGACGGAACTGGTCGCCGCCGGATGGATTCGGCACGTCGTGGACAACCTGATTGGGGCCGTTTTCTCCCTGCAGGGAAACAAGGCGAAGGCGAAAATTCTCGGCATCGGCCTGTTTTTCCTCCCAACCAATCCAAAGCACTCCGCCGCCGGTGGCAATCGCCGGACGCCATGCGATGCCGCCGCCCTCCACAGTAAATTCGCTCCTGTCGACGTGGAGCGAACTCCCGTTTCTGCGAATGCGAAATAGATGTACAGACCACGATTGCCAGCCATTACGGCGGGCGCAGGCCACGGCAATTCCATCGCCATCGGTGCAGATCGCCGGATGGAGGAGGCGCTCCTCAAGAAGCACCGTTTCATGACCCCATCGGGTCCCATCAAAGGAACGCAGGACGAGACGTTCGTGGCGCCCTTCAGCCTCGATGGCGACGGCCCAAAGTGTCCCCGACCCGTCGAAGGCAAGGGAGGGCGCGGCAGTACGCAACCCGTCGCCAAGGATGCGGCGCAGATCCAGCGCGGGAGTCGAGTCGGCCTCCAGCATGGGCATGTCCAGCCGTCCCTCGCCGGGAATTTGCTCGATGCCAATCTGGGCAAAGGAAAGCGGCCCGCCATAATGCCACGCCACACCAACTGCCGCGGTGGCGCCTGCCATGGCAAGGAAGTCTCGGCGCCCGATTTTGGTTCTTTGGTTATCTGTTGACGTCATGGTCGAAGGCCCTTTCTCCGGTTGGAGGGAGTGACAGGATATTCATTTCACAGTGCAAGATTGCCCATTGGATTTGGAGTGTCAAGCACTTGGATGACCTGTGGAGGCGGCATGCGGTGGGTCATGGGGCAGGGGGGCTTGGACTTTAATTGTACCACCAACGGATGCCGGGTGCGGATTCCGTGGATTAAAACAGAATTCAACGACCACGGAGTGCACGGAACACACGGAACATCTGTCTGGGCGCGCTGAGTTTTCTTGGTGGCATTGTATAGACAGGCACTTCCGGATCAATACATGCCTGCTTTACGGGGCGGAGACGGGGAAATCCTGCATTTCGGCGGGGACTCCGGGGGGAATGAGGGTCACCGGTTTTTGGCGGCCTTCGGTGAGCTCCTTGACCCGGTTGGTCACGTAGGCATCGAGTTCCTTGAAGGACACAATGCCGTCGGCGGGGAGGCGATCCGCCTTGCCGGAAAGACCCTCAATAAGGGCCAGCGTAAACGCCCCGCCTCCCCAGTCGCTGGATTCCTCGGCGAAGGTGGTTCCCGTGCTCGCGGCGAGGACGACGGCACCCCCCTGGGTGGAGGCCAGGTCGCGCAGGGCGTTGGTGATCTCGGAGGTGGCGCGGCGGCGGATCTGGCTGCCGGTGACCGCGCCCGCCTTGCAGGTGTCGGTGAGGACGAGAAGGCGACCCGGGATCATGCGGGTCGTGCGCAGGACCTCCGTCCACGGCACGGCGGTGCGGCGCAGGTTGTCGGGGTCGGCATCGTGGGTGAGAAAGTAATAATCGCCCCCTTCATCCGTTTCCCCGTGCCCGGCGATGTGCAGGACTGCCGTGTCATGCTGGGTGCACTCCCGTTCCAGCCAGGTGAGGGCGTCGAGGACCTCGTCACGGGTGGCCTCCTCGTCGCGGAGTATCCGTGTCCGGACTTCCTGGTGGAGGCGTCGCGCATTGAGCGACAGGGACTCAACAAGGCGCGCCCCATCGGTGGAGGGCCCGGGAAGGGGATCTATACGGGGCGATTCGAAGCGGCCAACGCCGATGGCAAGAATGTATAGATTTCCAGTGGCCTGGGGGGTGGCTTCCTGTTCCGCCGCGGCTGTCTCGCGGTGCAGGACAAGTTCCACCGGGTTGCTTTCCGCCGTGGCGTTGGCGGCGATGATGGTGATGACATTTCGTCCCGGGCTGAGGGAAACCTCGTGGCTGCGAATGTCGTCGGAGCTGATCGTTTCCGTGGCAACGCGACCAACAAGGCGCGAAATGCGGCCATTGACCATCACATTGACGCGCTCGATGGGTTGGTCGGAGGTCCCACGGTCCACGCGAAAACGGACGGTCACCGTCTCCCCGGAAACATGGGTCCCCGGGCCGGGGGAAAGGATGGTCACCGAGGGGGGAAGGAAGGACTGAAGGCGCGTGGTACTGGCGGAAACCTCCGGCGCGGTGTCTATACGAAGCTCCTCCAGGGCGTCCTTGAGGCTTCCAAGAAGGAGGACCCTTTCCAGCACATCGGGGCGGTTAAGGGAGGCGCGAAACTGGTCCGCTGTATAGAATTCGGGTGTTCCATCGATACCCCGATTGACCTGCCAGCCGATGAGGCGGTCGCCGAGGATCGAGGCCTTGTAGTAGCCAGCCGTGGTCCAGGCGACCCACTCCTCCGTGTTGTCCATGTGGATCGAGACGAGAAGTTCACCGGTTTCCTGATTCCAGATGCGCGTGGTCTGGTCCTGCCCCCCGCTGACGAGGTACCGCCCGCCACTTGCCCGCGCCAGGCTCCAGATACCGGAGGTGTGGGCATCAAGGGTGCGAAGGACGGATGCATCCTCAAGGTTGATGATGTATATCGAAGTATCAGTGCCAACCGCCGCCGTGTTCTCGCCGAGGATGGTCCACGAGTTGACACGATCGCTGACACCACGCGGCGTGCTGAACGTGTGATGGGTGTCGCCGTGGTGAATTTCGAGGATTCCCCGTGCGCGATTGGGCCCCGTCAGTCGCCACCTGTCGTTTTCATGAATGGCGCGTTCGAAGCGGCCCTGGCGCGTGACGGCTCCCTCGACCTCCGCAAAGGGCCGGCTGAAGGAAGTGTCGAGCAATTCCCCCCCGAACCCCTGGCGACCCCGCCCCCATTCCGATCCCCAGGCGATGGAACTTGTCGCGCCACCCACGGCAAAGACCGGCCCTCCGCCTCCTTCGAAGCGATGAATCACCTCGCCGGTCAGTGGATTGAAGATGAGAACCGAATTCCTGATTCCCCCCACCGAGGCCGCAAGATCCTCGCGGGTGGGGTGCCAGGCCAATTCCGTGACCGGTGCGTTGTTGATGGTATACTTTGCTGATGGCTCGCCCATTGAATAGACAAGACTCCAGCGCCGAATGTCATAAGTTCCCGTGCCCGTCATGCCCGATCCGGTGAGGATGTCATGGGAGTCCGGGGAAAACGCCAGGGCATCGACCGCCCTGGGCTGGGAAAAGCGTTTTTCCAGCGTTTCACCGTTGGAGATGCTGTATAGACGAATATTTCCATTCCTGTCCCCGACGACGGCCAGGGATCCTTTGTTTGCAACGGCGATCTTCGCGACCTGGGACTCCATCGGCTCCAGTTGATTGGGGGTCCAGTCGCCGCCGGATTCCGTCCAGTGGACAACGCGCCTGTCGTACCCGCCCGAGAGAAAACCCTCCCCGTCCGGCAACCAGCGCACGTCACTGACCCGGTCGATGTGGCCGTTGAGATTGGACACCTCCGTGAGGCGCCCATCCGGCATGAAGGCCCAGATCTTCACCGAAAGGTCAGCGGAGGCACTGGCAAGGAAGCGGCCATCCGGGGAAAAGTCCAATCCATGAACACTGTTTCCATGGCCGATACCCGTCCCGGTGATCTCCCCTGATTGGGTGTCTATCACATGGATCGGATACACGAGCGAGCGGGAGTGACCAAATCCTCCGACGGCAAGATGGCGGCCATCGGGAGTGATGGCGATTGTATAGATGGCGCCATCACCACCCGGGCCGACGGGAACACGAAATGAACGCCGCCATTCGCCGCGGTCGACATCCCATGCGTGAACAACCTTGTCCGCCCCGGCTGTATAGAGCGTCCGGCCATCAGGGGAGAAGACTGCACCGTGGGCGGTCGTGACGTGACCATGTGCGGCCAGCGTGGCAATGGGTTCGGTGGGCAGGGGCTCCCGTGCCATCACGCCCGGCAGCATCAGGAGGGAGAGCAAAAGGCTTCCGGCAAGGGTCAGGGTATTCTTGAAAACATCCATGGGCGCATGGGCCTCCGTCTTTCATCATTCATGAAAAAACGGAAGCGTATTGGGCCCTTTGCGTCGAGGGAAAAAATGTGTGAAACGCCGCCCTCAATCAGCCGCAGGCGCCGGCGCTGGCCATCTCGCTTTGTTCATCGGCGTGGTAGGAACTGCGTACCATGGGGCCGGACTCCACATGGCGGAAACCCATGGCAATGCCTTCGCGTTTCAATTCAGCAAACTCATCGGGATGGACAAAGCGGATCACCTCATGATGCCAGCCCGATGGCCGCAGGTATTGCCCGAGCGTGATAATGTCGCAGTCCACGGCCCGCAGGTCGCGCATGACATCGAGAACCTCCTCCATCCGCTCGCCGAGGCCAAGCATGAGGCCCGATTTCGTCCGCAAACCCGCCTCCTTTGCCCAGGCAAGGACATTGAGCGAGCGCCCATAACTGGCCGACGGTCGCACATCGCGGTAAAGGCGGGGGACGGTCTCCAGATTGTGGTTCAGAATGTCGGGCTTTTCGTCGAAAATCTTCTGCAGCGCCTCGCGGCGCCCAAGCATATCGGGAATGAGGAATTCCATGGACGTTTGCGGGCAAAGCTGGCGGGTGCGGCGGAGCAATTCGGCGAAGATGCAGGCACCGCCGTCTGTCAACTCGTCACGGTTGACACTGGTGACCACGGCATGGCGCAACCGCATCGTGGCGATTGATTCCGCCACGCGGCGCGGCTCGTCGAGATCCAACTCGGTGGGCTTCCCCGTCTTTACCGCGCAGAACTTGCAGGCGCGGGTGCAGATGTCGCCCAAAATCATGAAGGTGGCGGTTCCCCGCGCCCAGCATTCACCGAGATTGGGGCACATGGCCTCCTCGCAGACGGTATGAAGGCGCTGGCCGGTGACGAGCTTCTTGACCTTGGCGTATTCCTCGCCGGTGGCGACCTTGGCGCGAATCCACGGGGGAAGGCGGCGGCCTCGTTTTGCCAGCGTTTCGGGGGTTTCCGAACCGGGCGGCAGGGGCTGGCCGGTGGCATCGCGGAGAATATCCGCCTCCATGGTCGTTGTGTTGCTCATTCTGTGAGGTTCTCCAAGATTGGTTCCCGGCAAAGGCCGTCCACCCCGGGCTTGATCCCGGAAGGGTGCGAAGATTGTGCCGGTGACCCCGCCGGGCTGTCAATGGGGGGTGGTCACCACTTGGCCGAACCACCCCCGGCCTTCGATGCCAGCATGTCCCATAACCCGGCCTGTCCGCAGAAGCCTTGGCGAAGAGGGACCTGTCCGCCGTAGCCTTGGCGAAGAGGGACCTGTCCGCCGTAGCCTTGGCGAAGGAGGACTACCGCACTGCCACTACACGGAACCCAAGGTCGAAGTTCCAGAAGTTCGGCGGGCTGTTGACGCGCCAGGCCGACCGGCAGGACGAGTGGTAGTTGCCCCAGCCGCCGCCGCGAATCACGCGGCCCGAGCCCGATGCAGGTCCCGAGGGATCTGTCTTGGCATCATCGGTGTAATCATCATGCCAGTTGTGGCACCATTCCCCTGCATTGCCCGTCATGTCGTAGGCTCCCACGGGCGAGGACGCGTTCACCGTTTGGATATTACCGTTGGGAGAGATGTTCACGCCATTGAACCAACCAACAGGAGATGTTCGGGGTTCGGTACTCAACCCCATGGGATTGTTCGAGTTAAACGTGGCGCGTGTGTTATTGATGTTATCACTCGAAGTGCCGTATACGAATCGGGTTGTATAGTCAAGGGACCAGGCGGCGGCCCGCTCCCATTCCGATTCCGTTGGCAGGCGATAGCTGGCGACGTACTGAAGGCCCGTCTCGCCGGGATCGGCATCAATGAGCTCCCAGGTGAAGAGATTGTAGGCCACTGGCTTGCCTTCCATTTCAGCCAGAAAATTGCAGAATGCCACCGAACCGAACCAAGAAATATGCACCATGGGGTGATCCGCCATACTGAAGGTATCGCGAGTGCGTGGCGCAAAGGAAGAACCCGTCCATTCAATCTGGGAGTAGGTATCTCCCGTCACCGTGTCGAACAGCGGTTGTCGAGTCGCCGTGGAATCCGGTGCCATGAGATGGATGAGTCCCGCTCCGGCGTATGGCGTCCCGGCTGTGTCATTGGCCAGATAGCCCTGCGCCAGCGCCCAGTTCATCACCGTCACAAACTCTCCAGTGGTGACCTGGTACCTGCCGATGTCGTAGGCGGAAAGCGTTACCTCATGATTGGGAAGTTCATTGGGGGTCTCGTAAGTGGCATCGTCGCCCACGCCCGAATTTCCCATGGTGAAGGTGCCTGCGGGGACGGAGACGAATTCGAGGAGTTCGTTGACATAGCTCCACGAATCCCCCGCAAAGGCATTCCCCGCCGCATCGGTTGTCGTACCACCAGCGAGAGCGACCGTGATCAGGCCAGCACCGGGGTCGGTGAAGCCGCTGAAGGTGTAGGGGTTCGTGCCGCTGATTGTGTCGGCTGGCGAACCGTTGACCGTCAACTGCCCGGCGGTGAGGTTGATGACTTCCTCGGAAAAGGTCACCACAATCTCGCTGAGGGAAGCAATGGTGGCCTCGTCGGCGGGATCGGTGGAGGCGATGGTGGGGGCGGTTGTGTCGACTTCATAGCCAAAACCAGCCCCACCCGAGTCCCGACTGGAGGTGCCCGTTGCCACACCGGCCTCGACAACAATTCCCACAAAGCCTTCCGACGATGCCGTCACATCCACTGTATAGACATCTGCTGAGACGGTTGTGAAGTTGGAGAGTATTCCATTGTTCACGGTGATGTCGGTCACGTCAAAGCCGGAGACATCCTCACCGAAAGTCATCGTGATCGTCTGGGTAGCCTCATTGGTCGGCTCATTCTGCACCACGGGGGCGGTGATGGTGAGGGGAACCTGGTCGCGGGCGATGGCGATGCGGAATCCAATGTCTAAGGTCCGGAAGGTCGGAGGTATGCTGAAGCGCCGGGCCGTCCTGCAGGCCGGGGAATCGTTGCCCCAGCCGCCACCGCGAACCACGCGATCCGAGCCCGATGCAGGTCCCGTCGGATCGGTCTTGGCATCAGCTGTGTAAACATCAAACCAGGGTTGGCACCACTCCCACACATTGCCCGCCATGTCGTAGGCTCCCACGGGTGATGATGCGTTCACCGTTTGGATATTCCCGTTGGGGGAGATATTCACGCCATTGAACCAACCAACCGGCGATGTCCGGGGATTGGTACTCAGCCCCATGGGGTTGATCGAGTTAAACGTGGCGCGTGTGTTGTTGATGTTATCACTCGAAGTGCCATATACGAATCGGGTTGTATAGTCAAGGGACCATGCGGCGGCCCGCTCCCGTTCCGATTCCGTTGGCAGGCGATAGCTGGCGACGTACTGAAGGCCTGATTCCCCCGGATCGGCGTCAATAAGCTCCCAGGTGAAGAGATCGTAGGCGAGCGGCTTCCCTTCCATCTCAGCCAGAAAATTGCAGAACGCCACCGAACCGTACCACGAAACCCGCAGCATGGGGTGATCCGCCATGCTTTGTGAGTTGCGGGTGCGAGGGGCGAAGGCAGACCCCGTCCATTCAATCTGGGAGAAGGAATCTCCCGTCACGGTGTCGAACAGCGGTTGTCGAGTCGCCGTGGAATCCGGTGCCATGAGGTAGATGAACCCCGCTCCAGCGTAAGGCGTCCCGGCTGTGTCATTGGCCAGATAGCCCTGCGCCAGCGCCCAGTTCATCACCGTCGCGAACTCGCCATTGGTGACTTGGTACCTGCCGATGTCGTAGGCGGAAAGCGTTACCTCATGATTGGGAAGTTCATTGGGGGTCTCGAATGTGGCATCGTCGCCCACGGCCGAATTTCCCATGGTAAAGGTGCCTGCAGGGACGGAGACGAATTCGAGGAGTTCGTATTGATAAGCAAAGGCCCCGGCAGCCGTCCCATTACCGGTCCCGAAAGCCGACACGGCAGCGTTGGCGGGAATACTGACATTAACAAGGCCGAGCTCATCTGCCGTAATATCCAGCGTATAGACAGCACCGGAACCACCGAAGGTACCCTTGGTCGCATTCGTCACCGTGACATTGTCCGCAGAAAAGCCCGAAACCGCCTCGTCGAAGGTAAAGATCACGGTCTGATTGGGATTATTGGTCGGGCCACCATTGGCGACGGCCGCAGAGATCTCCACTTCAATGGGCTGACCGTCCTCCGCCAGCACCCGCACGACGAGATTGGTGGATTCGGTGGAGGGAATGTCCTCGGCCACGGACCAAAGGATTTCCTTGGCGGTGCCCGTGTCTATACCTCCGCCCACATCTCCACTAACGACAGTTGCAAACTCGAAGGGCGTGGCGTTGAGGGAGAAAAGCAATGAAACGGTGGAGGGACCATCGTCGGAGACGAGGTCATAATTAACAACGACCTGGGTCGAGCCTTCACCATCGGGCTGCTGGGAAAATTCCACGTTGGAAACTATCGGCGCCGCGGTGAGAAAGGATGAAGGATGAAGGATGAAGGATAAAGCAATTAGGATGAAGGCTGAAGGCTGAAGGAGGATTTTTTTCATGGGTCGAGTTCCATCCAGTCCCGGACATTTGTTTCCGTGTTCAGGGTGGTGGTGCCGTCGCCGTCGCCGACAAGGCCCTCGGGTTCCTCGGAGCGATTCCCGACATTGTCTTCCGCAACGAGGGTGAAGGAGTAATCGTCGTCAATCTCGCCCGGATCACCGGTGGGGGTGAAGGAGAAGGACCCCGCAGGGTCGGTGTCCGTCAGGCCACTAAACGACCAGGGGACGGTCTCGGTGCGAACCCATAACTCGACAAAAGCCAGGCCCGAACCGTCGCCGTCGGTGGCGCCGGAGTAGGTGATCTCAATGGGAGTTCCCTGCGCTTCGGCAGGTGGTGAAGCCACGCCCGCCGTGGGCGCGACGGTATCCAGGGTCCCGGGAGCAGAATCACCGCTGCCGGAGAGGGCCAGAAGGGGCATGGCAGCGAGGGCGAACAGCCAAACAGCAGTGCCAGTCAAGAGAGGGTTCATTTGGTGTTCCTCGATTGGGAGTTGTGCACAATAACTGATGGTAACAACAATGTGCCCATGGGTCTCGTGATGTATCAAGTGTAATGTTAACAGAATACTCAATAAAAACGGGTTTGCCGGTGGGGTTATTCCACTTCGCCTCCAAGTCTCAAACCCCACAATGATTGCTAAATCGGCATATTCCGAATGCCGCATGTTCGAATAAATTGTAATTCACTGATTTACCGGGTCCGGGCCGCCGTGGTGGACGGGTACTCCTGTTGCGTTCCTTACCTTGGCGGCGATGATTTCGGCGCTCGTCAGCCATGGAACCCATCCCATGGCCACCCATTGAACCCATCTGGAGATGCCCATGCCCCGCGTTGTAGGGATCGATCTTGGAACCACCAACAGCCTCGTTGCTGCCGTTATTGACGGCAGGGCACAGATCCTCCACCCCGAAGGTGCCAGCTCCATGGTGCCCTCCGTGGTGTCGGGACGCCCCGACGGCACCCTTGTCATTGGCGACCGCGCCCGCGAGGAGGTCGGCCAGTTCCCCCAGGATACCATCTTCAGCGCGAAAAGATTCATGGGCCGCGACCGTGCCGATGTGGCGGACCTCCTTGAAAAGCTCCCCTACGAAACCATGGGCAAGGCTGGGGGCCAGATTCGTCTCCGTGTCGGGAAGCAGTGGATGACCCCGCCCCAGATTTCCGCCGAGATCCTTCGCACGCTCAAGCGCCACGCCGAGGATGCCCTCGATTCCCTCGTCGAACAGGCCGTCATCACAGTCCCCGCCTACTTCAATGATGGCCAGCGCCAGGCCACCCGCGATGCCGGCCAGCTTGCCGGGCTGGAAGTCCTGCGCATTCTCAACGAACCCACCGCGGCCTGCCTCGCCTACGGCCTTCAGGAAAAGCGCGAGGGCACCTTCGCCGTCTACGATCTCGGCGGCGGCACCTTTGACATTTCCATTCTCCGTGTGGAGGGGGGCGTCTTCGAAGTCCTCGCCACCAATGGCGACACCGAACTGGGCGGCGACGATCTCGACCGGCTCATTGGCGAGAAGTTTTTCGAGGAGGCCTGTCGCAACCACCCCAAGCCCCTTCCCCGCACCCCCGAGATGATGGCCATGTTGCGCCACGTTTCCGAGGAGGCCAAGATCGCCCTCACCCATGAGAAGGAAACAACGGTCCGTCTATACGGCTGCGAACAGCTCCTCCTCGAACGCACCCTCACCCGCGTGGAGCTTGAGGAATGGATTCGCCCCCTCATTGCCCGCACCCTGGAACCGTGCCGCAAGGCGCTGGAGGATGCCGACCTCCTTGCCGAGGAAATCGACGAGGTCATTATGGTGGGCGGCTCCACCCGGGTGCCGCTGGTGCGCAAAATGGTGGGCGAGTATTTCGAATGCGAACCCCACGTGGAGCTCAACCCCGACGAGGTCGTTGCCCTCGGCGCCGCGGTGCAGGCCGACATTCTCGCCGGGAACCGCCGCGACCTGCTCCTCCTCGACGTCACCCCCCTCAGCCTCGGCATTGAAACCTACGGCGGCGGCTACTCCCGCATGATCCCGCGCAACGCCACCGTCCCGTGCAGCGTCACCGATCTATACACGACCTTCGTCGACAACCAGTCCCACGTCGACGTCCATGTCCTCCAGGGCGAACATGAAATCGCCGCGCGGAACCGTTCCCTGGCCCGATTCAAACTCGGCCCCATCGCCCCCATGCCCGCCGGCTTTGCCCGCATCGAAGTCATCTTCACCCTCGACGCCGACGGCATTCTCAAGGTCTCGGCAAAGGACCAGCGCACCGGCACCGCGCAGGCCTTTGACGTCAAGCCCCCCTCCGGCATGACCTAGACCGAACTCGACGCCATACTTAAGGCAAGCGCCGACGCCTCCGCCACGGAAAAGGAGGAGCGGCTCCTCATCGAGGAACGCAACCACGGCGAAATGACCCGCCGCGCCACGGAAAAGGCCCTGGAGGAGGCGGGCGACCTCATTGACGAAATTGACCTTATTGTTATCGAGGAGCAGTTGGAAAAACTCAAATCCGCCATTGCCGGTTCCGACTACAAGGAACTGCGTGCCGCCCGTGACCGCGTCGAAGGAGCCGCCCGCCCCCTCGCCGTCGCCGCCATGAACGCCGCCCTCGCCCGCGGCCTGAAGGGCCAGAAGGCCAACGAGCTGATGGGAAACAAACCCAACGAAGAACTCC
>JAFIGB010000354.1 GCA_020831705.1 Candidatus Sumerlaeia bacterium
GGAGTGGGGCTTGCCGTCGGGGAAATCGTTGGGACTGGTGTCGGCGTCATCGACGGTGTCGGTGATGGAGTGGGTGGAGGGGCGTCCTCCACGGCAAGCATCATCGATCCATTGAGGTTCACCGGAAGAACCTCCTTCCACTGGGTTCCGGAGAAATAACGCCCGAAACGTCCCGCACCACGAACATTTGCCGAGGGACCAAGTTGCCCCTGGCCGCTAAAGGCAGTCACCGGCTTCGAGCTTTCAAAGAGACCAAAGGACGAGGAGAAACCACCATCGTTGCGAACAACATAAACCGACTGGGAGGTGGTATCCTGCCAGGCAATCGACACCCGCTTGTTCTGTCTGTTTGCCACGGTGTTATCAGGATCAACTGCAATCATCGGAGGACCGGGAAAGGACCCCACGGCAGGCGTGTTGAAACGCTCGACGTTGAAATTCCCTGTTGGAAGCGGGGCAAATTGGAGGTATTGAACCGAGGGAATCCCCCCGCTTGTTCCCCGAAAGGCAACATGACCCACGTATCCATTCGAACCGCCAAAAAGGCTTTGCACAACAAGGGCGGGAAGTTGCCCCTCAAAGCCTTCCGACAGCAACTGGGGATTGCTGAAGAACAACTGGGTGCCCCCGGAGCCCGTCGTGTGGATGGTGTAAAGGTTGTTCCCTGATTCATACACAATCGCCCCCTGGGCGACGATATTCGCCCCCACTCCACCCGTTGAGGGGAGGCTGTCGATCAAGTCAAAAACCAGGTCGCGCTCGGTGCTCGAAACGGATCCGGACAAATTCACCGGCCCGGACCAGGTCCCTGCATTGCCGGGGCTCCCCGACAAAACCAGAATATCGGTGCCAACCGTTCCCCCGGAAGTGAAATTTCCCGAGTAGGCAATGAACGGTGTGGGGGCCCCTGATGAGGAAAGCCTCGCTGCTGCAACCCGGGGCGTTGCCGCGGCGGTGTTCCAATTTGGGGTGACACGGACCGGCCCCGTTGCCGGGGCGGCTCCCGCACGCCCGTAAAAAATATGCCTCGCGGATCCCTCATTGGCGAGCCACACCATGTGCGCCACTCCCGCGCTGTCGACCACCAGGTCCACCGAGCCCGGATTTGCATCCCGGGCGAAGGTCCCCATCAGGGTCGAGCCGCCGAAATTACGCGTGTTTGGGGACTGCTCGCGGACGTATCGGACTTGCATCTGGTTGTTGTTGTTCGGGTTGGGGGAGATCGACACCACATGAATCAACCCCGCATTCGATCCGTAACGCTCGGTGTAAATCGCGTAACGCCCCGTTTGGCCCTCAATATTGGAAATCGGAGCCGGAAGAGGCTGCAGGGTGATGGCCAACCCCATCTGGGGTAAAAGACTCAACACAAGGACAAAGATGGGTAGAAAATGGAAGAACCTGATTTTCATCGCAATACCCCTCCTGGGGTGGGCAAGCGGGCACATCGGCGCCCCCTCAATTGCCTGTAAAACATTATAGGGCATCCCCCACTGCTTTCCAACCTGAAACCACATCGGAGGCGGCACCATTTCTCAACAACGCCCTGCTTGACACCACGACCCCGTCCTGTCGCAATCTCTTGGCGTTTCGCAATCGAGCGGACCCAGACTTTTCCAACCCCAGGTAGATTTGTCGCGAAAGGACCATGACATGCTGCTCCATGTTTCCCAGAAAGAACTCGAGGTCGCCGCATCCGCGGTATCGGGTTTGGCGGACAAATCGGGGTCGACCCACGCCGCAGCGGCCAATGTCCTCATCGAGGCAACCGAGCGCGGCGTCCAGTTCCGGGCAACCGACATGGAATCGATGGTGACCGTCAACACCGAGGCACGGGTCGAGAAGCCGGGAATCACCACGATCCCCGCCGAAGCCTTCCGCGACATTGTCAAGAGCCTCCCCCCCTCCGGCGAAGTAACCATTGAACTGCACACCGGCAAGGTCCGCATCTCCTGCGAAACCAACGAATTCCTCATCGTCACCACCCCGCCAGACGATTTCCCCATCTGGCAGATGGAAACGGGAAACTGCAAGTTTCAGATCTCCCAGAAGATGCTCCGGACGATGATCGACAGCACCGTCTACGCCCTTCCCGCGAAGGACCACAGGCGCGTTCTGATGGGAATTTATGTCGAACTCAGCGACAACACCCTGCGGATGACCGCCACCGACGGCAAAAAGCTTTCCCGCATCTTTACCAGCATCCCCGAAATCGAGGGCAGCGGCGAGGCCACCCTCATCCTCCCCCGCAAACTCGCTGACAATATCCTCAAGACCATCGGCAGCGAAGGCCCCGTGGAAGTCGAATTCTCGGACCGCCAGATTACCCTCCGTTTTGCCAATATCACCTACAAGGGGATGGGCATTGAGGGGAAATATCCCGACTGCGACCAGGTCATTCCCAAGGAATTCCCCATCGTGATCATGCTGAACCGCGATGTATTCCTCCAGGCGGTGCGCCGGGCCGGTGTCACCAGCGACGAGCGCAATCGCTCCATCGTGCTGAATTTCGATAACAACAAGGTCGAGTTCCACTCCTACCACCACGATCTCGGGGCCTTCGATGGAAGCATCCCCGTGGAATATCCTCACGAGCGTATCGAGCTGGCCTTCAACCACACCTTCCTCATCGACACGCTTTCCAAGTTCCCGTCGCCGGACGTCCGTCTGCTCATCAAGAACCAGCGCTCCCCCGTTGTGTTCCGCAATCAGGAGGACGACCAGCGCCTTGCCCTCCTCATGCCGATCAAACTTTCCGATGTCCCCAAGGCCGCAGTTTCCTCCACCGATGAAGATGGCGGCGAGGCCTGATTCGGTCACCCACCATGCCCCGGGATGACGACAATTACCACGACCCCTTCAAACCGGTGGGCACTCCACGGCGGTTGGTGAAGGGGATTGTTAGGTCGCTGTTTCGCCTTCCCGACGAATGCCCCGTGCCCGTCGCCCTCAAGTGGAGACTCGGTCAGCTCGTCGGGATTCACCCTGCCGTTCCCTGGCCCGTCCACTTCACGACAACCGTCCATTCCCCCGGAAGGGTGAAGCTGGGCAGGGGCACCTACCCCGGCGATTCCCCCCATTGTTATATACAGGCAATCAACGGGATCATCGTGGGCGACTATACAAATCTCGGTCCCGGCGTGGGCCTCATCAGTGCCAACCATGACCCCAATGAGAACAATCGCTGGGTGAAGGGGCCGCCAATCCGGTTGGGCAGGCATTGCTGGCTGGGGATGAACTCGATTATTCTTCCCGGGGTGACCCTGGGGGATCACACCATCGTGGGGGCGGGTGCGGTTGTCACGAAAAGTTTTCCCGAGGGCCATTGCATCCTGGCAGGGAACCCCGCCCGCAAACTTCGTGACCTCGAAAAGAACAAGGAATAAGACGTCATGTTCACCGGCATCATCGAGGAAATCGGCACCATCAGCTCCATAAACCGGCAGGGGAATTCCATCGGCATTTCCATCGCCTGCAAGACCGTGCTCGAGGATATCAAACGGGGTGATTCCATCGCGGTGGACGGTTGCTGCCTCACAGCGGAATCGTTCGACAAGGAAGGTTTCCGCGCCTACGCCTCCCCGGAGACCATGGAAAAGACTTCGCTGGGTGACAGACGGGCCGGCGACCCGGTGAATCTGGAGCGGGCGTTGACCCTCGGAACCCGATTGGGGGGGCACCTGGTCAGTGGTCATGTGGATGACACGGGCCATTTTAAGTCCGCTCGTTCCGTCGACCAATCCTGGGAGGTTCACTTTTCCGCCTCCCCGGAAATCCTTCGCCAGTGCATCAACAAGGGCTCCATTGCCATCGACGGCATCAGCCTGACGATTGCGGCCCTCACCAATGATGGATTTTCCGTCTGGATCATCCCGGAAACCTGGGAAAGAACGACCCTCTCGCGGAAGCGCCCCAAGGACCGCGTGAATCTGGAAACCGACCTGATCGGGAAGTATGTCCACCGGTTTTTGGAAACTTCGGCGGATTCCCCCCTTGAGGCTCGTGACGCAAAACTGATCAACCTCCTTTCCCAGGGAAGCTGGGGGAAGGGTTGAATGATTCACAACACCGCCGCATCCCACACCTTCACCACGCATCTTTTCCTTTGCCCACACGACCCAGCGGGCCGGAAATTTCGGGCCACATTACGACGGATTGGATAACCGGAGCTTCATGGACCTCAAACCCCTTCGCATAGAAATTGACCAGATTGACAAGGAACTCGTTCGGCTTCTCGATCGCCGGGCCGAAATCGCCCGGGATGTTGGCCGCTCGAAGGCAGAAACGGGGATGAACACCTTCGATCCCGGCCGGGCGAAGGCGGTCGTCCTTCAGGCCGTTTCCCGCTCTACGGGGGACTTCCCCCGGGCCGGGCTGGAATATGTCTTTCGCGAGGTGTTGAGTGCCTGCCTGAATCTTCAGAAGCCCCTGCGTGTCGGGTATCTTGGCCCGAAGGACAGTTTTTCCAATCAGGCTGCCGTCAGGGAATTCGGCTCCAGCGTTGAGTTCGTCAGCTTCAAACTTATCCGTGAAGTTTTCATCGCCGTCGAGCGCAACAAGATCGACTACGGGGTTGTTCCCGTGGAAAACAGCACGGGCGGGACCGTCCATCTGACCCTCGATGCCTTCATCGAGCACCCCGTCAGTGTCTGCAGCGAGGTTCTCCTTCCCATCCAGCATTCCCTTCTCGCGCGGTGTGAGTTGAGCCAGATCCGCCGCGTTTACAGCCATCCCCAGGGGTTCATTCAATGCGAGCGATGGATTTAGCAGAAACTTCGTGGGGTGGAACTGTTCGATGTGGATTCCACCACTCAGGGAATGGTCGAGTCC
>JAFIGB010000356.1 GCA_020831705.1 Candidatus Sumerlaeia bacterium
GGCGGGGGGGGCGCCTGGGCATGGCCAAGGGTGACCATCGCGGCAACGAGAAACAATGACGCGGGGAGGACAAGACGGAGTCTTGACGAAAGCAGGGAGGGGGAATTCATGAAGGTACCTTCACGGTATCGAGTGCGCCTCGGCTTGGAGTCTGTGACCACTTTCCGTCAACCGGCAGCACACCATCCGGGAAGTCCCACCCGGACACCACAATGTACCACCGCGCACGTCGCGGAGTATCTACCCCAAAGGAAGGGGCCGATGGGGGGGTGCTGTCAACCCAAGGGCAGGGTGAATTTACGGTGTTGAGCGGGGTGTACCGGGGTTGATTCGTGCAATGAAAACATATTCAACCAACACGCCGGAGGGACTCAACTGGGTAAAACGCCCCGTCAGGACGCCATCACGGCGTTGAACATATTCGGCACCGCTCCAGTTCATCTGAATGCGGTCACGCCCGGAGGTTCCCTCCGCGCGCTCCAGACGCATCTCAAAGGAAAGGTCATGGCTGAATTCCACATGATTGGAGTTCGAGCCCATGCTCCTGATCGAGTAGGTCATTGTGGACGTGTTGGTGATCCCCCCGGGAGGAAGATCCCCCCCGGGCGTGGGAATAATCCTGTCCTCCTGGCTGATGACGACCTCCCCCCGGGTATCCTCGAGAATTCGAGCCTGGGTGCGGGCCACCAATCCCACCTGGCCTTCCCGGGAAAGAAGGCGTCCCACTTCGGAAAGCCCCCCGCGCCGAACGGCACTTTCAATGTCCCGGGTCGAAATTCCCGACCCGAAGTAGCGTTCCTCCTCAAAGACCACCGACAAGATGGCGAGGTCCAGTTCATGGCTGGGTACCTGCCCACCGTTGGCCTCCTCATTGGCGGTTACGGTGTGGGGCCGCCCCCCCACAAGGAACAGGACAAGTGCAATGATTCCAATGAAATAAGTCCGATTCATGGGAGCCTCCTCCTCACGGCATTCAGCATGGGGGAACTTCGTCCTTCAAGGTGAAACCCGGATCCCTAGCCGCTTTTCTCCGCAACCAGATAATAATCCTGGGGGCCGTAGAGAAACTCATTGAGCTGGGTGAAATTTCTCCGGGATTCCGCGGGCATGTTTTCCACTTTCAGGAGGAGGTGCTCCTCCACCGGGTGGATGCCCTCCCAGTTGACCACGCGCAGGCCTGCGGTTTCCGCCAGCAAGCCCAGCATCTCGGGAAAGACCAGCCGGGCGTGGGAAAGATCCAGGAAGTACCACTGCAGGGCCCGCACCGTCCGTGGGTAGATGGTTTCGAGAATCAGGGTGCCACCGGGACGCAGGACGCGACGGGCACCGCGGAGGAGGCGGGCAAGGTCGGTCGGTTGAAGGTGCTCAATGAACTGGAATCCCGTCAGCACATCGACCGATTCCCGTTCATGGGTTTCCAACCATGCCAGGGCGTCGCCCTGCTCCACGGGAAGCCCCGCATTAATGGCCGCCCGCACCATGGAGGTATTGAGGTCCACACCGAGGGCATTCCACCCCTGTTTTTGCAGCAGGTCGACGAAGATCCCGTCCCCGCAGGCGAGGTCCACCACGGTCAGGTCGCCGCGCCCGGGATATCGTCCAATAAGCAGGTCAATATATCGCTGCTGACGTTGGCGAATATCCTCCACCTCGCCACGAAATTCCCTCTGAAAACGGAGGTATGCTTCGGCGAGAAGATCATCCCCTGTGTTGACCGCTGGCTGGGGGGTGGCCTCGGGTGGCTGGGTGGGCGCTGAAGCCAAGGGAGGAGAAGGCGCCTCGGCCAGGTTGTCGCGGAGGACGGCCTGCGCTTCGGCAATTCCGAGCATGCGGGCATCCTGACGGCGTAATTCCTCCCGGGAGGCGGAAAGAAGTCCCTCCAGTTCGCTGATGCGATTCCAAAGCTTTTCCCCCTCGTTGAGGCCGAGGCGATCATTGAGACCACGGAAGGCCTTATCAAGTTCCCCGTAAAGCTTTTCCACATCCTGCTGGGCACCCTTGGCATTGAGGGCCTCGCGCATTTCCTCGGCAAGTTTCTCCAGCCGGATGAAATCCTCGTAGGCCGCCCGTTTTTCAATGGCGCGGGAAAGGGTGGCTACCTCCGTGTAGAGCTTCTCCACATCCTTTTGATTCCCCTTTTCGCGGACCCCCTGGCGAAGTGATTCAATCTCCCCTTCCAGATTTGAAATGGAGTCACGGGTGACGTCATGCTCCTGTTGGATTTTCTCACGGAGGGATGATTCCAGGGCGGATTCCTCCGCCATCAAGAACTTCCCCAATTTCCGATTTTCATCCCGAAGAGATTCAATTTCCCCAATCATGTTCGAGGCGAGCTTGAGAAAAAGTCCGTTGAAATGGGACTGGCGACGGAGGCCCGGGCGGGCGGCGAGGCCAAGCAGTTTCTTGAGCACCCTCAACGGGGCATTGGAGGGAAGGGCAAGGGGGTCGCGATATTCCCCCATTTCCTGAAGGAGGGCCTCCCATTTGTGGGTGGGGGATTCCTGCCGGGGTGATGGCTCGTTCTCCCACAAGGGGGAGTCCGATGTCTCCCCATTGTCCTGCCGACGGAGCAGGGCTTCGATTCGTTTTTCGATTTCTTCTTTATTGGGCATTCTTGGGTTCGGTTCGGGAATGGGAGATTAAATTCAATACCATTATGGAAAGAGGGAATGCCATGGATGGCGGCTGGTCAAGGGGAGGGTCGGGGAAACTCCCATTGACCTTCCCATGCCATGCCAAATATCGCCTTTCGGTCTGGATGCACCCTGATAGACCCCTGAACTCTCAAATATCGCGCATACGCCATTGATTATATTGCCCATGAAGCCAAATAACGCCCGTCACCATCACGGGAGGATCACATGTACCAACTGATTGATCCAACATGGTGGTTATCCCTTTTCCCCCAACTGGCAACGTGGTGGCTGGTGTGCCTAGTCGCTTCCCTTCTTGCCTGGCCCCTTTGTCTGGTCTTTTTCCGGGGACTCCCCGACCGGGGGGCATCCCTGGCATCCGGACTTGGGCTTGTGCTTCTGCTCTTCCTGGGCTGGGTCACCAGTCTGGAGTGGTTTACAGGAGGAGGGCGGGTTGCCCTCCTCAGGCTGGTGATTCTTGTGATGGCCGTGGGGGCTGTCCTCGTGGCGCTGTGGATGCGTCAACGGAATATGCTTTACGGCCACGGGAAACAAACAGCCTTCATTCCTGCTGCCATTCTTGTCTTCCTCGCCCTCATCTCCGTCCCCCATGGTTTTCTTTCCGGTTTCATGGGAATATTGATGCTGGCCGGCTTGGCAATTGTCTTTTGGGCCCATCGCCCGGAGGAATTCTTCAAGTCCATTCGCTTGACGGCCGTTCCCTTCATTATCGGGCAGGTACTCTTTCTTCTTGGGCTTCTGTTCTTTGCAAATGTTCGCTCCTACCTCCCATGGGCCACCTTTGAGATTGGTCTTCATGCGGCGGAAAAATGGGGGAATTACACCCACCTCCATGCCCTGATGCGCACCAACAGCTTCCCCCCACCCGATCTGTGGTTTCAGGGCGAACCGATCAATTATTATTACGGCGGGCACCTCCTGACGGCGACGATTGCGAAGTTGAGCGGCGTTCCTGTTCGCATCGCCTTCAATCTGGGGCTGGCAACGATCTTCGGCCTGACGCTGGCCCTTGGTTTTGGATTCACCTACGCCCTGGTACACACGGTTGCCCCGAGGATCCGCCTTGGCCGTCGCGTCTTCTGGCAGGGCGGCATGGCGTGGGGCCTCGTCGGTGCCCTGGCCATCGGAATGTTTGGCAATCTGGACGCCTGGCGCCAGCTTTGGACCCGCGATGTGGATTCGGGCGTGCGCCACCGTATGGAGCAGGAACGCCTCCTTGAGCAGGAGGAATGGAAGCTTCGCGCTGGAATTCCTGCGGAAACGGGGCTCGCCCTTTGGGCCGCCACGACCGGTTCCCAGCCATGGGACCGCACCGGCAATCTCTTCTCCCGCCTTTCCCAGTCAATAAACAACAACGAAAACCCCGTGCCCAAGGTGATGGAAATCGCCCGCCAGGTTGATGATCATGTCGAGCGGGGCATTAACGATACCCGCGTGACGAGAAGGGCGCTGGCGGATCGGGTCATTGGCGCCTTCACTTCCGCTGAAGCGACCCAGGCCCTTCGGCAACTTCCCGGCATCAATGCCATTGAGTTTCAGGAGGAGCTTTTTCGCCTTTGCCTGAATGGGGAATTTGAAGAGGTGGGGACCCGCCTGCGGGCTGCTGCTGAAAATACACCCGAGGGCGATGACTGGCTGAACCGCGCCCACACATCCGTTGGGGATCGTATGGTGGCCGCCCTGACCGGGGATGCCATGACGCGGCTGGTTGAGGGGATTGGCGAGCACGCCGGTTCGGGATCGGAACTGGCCACGGCGGCAAAGGAAGTAGAAATACGCCTCCAGAATGCCATGGAGGGGGGCGAATATACATTGGCCGCCCGCGAGATGGCGACACTTGCCAGCCTTGCAAGGAGCGATGATGGTCATGACGCCGTCGAGGATCGCTCCCTGCGCGGCCTGGTGCTTCGTGCCGAGAACGGTTTCCGGTGGGAACCTCTTCCCTGGCTGGAATCCCAACTGGGGGGCGCTCCCCCACCATCGCTTTCCCAACCAGATATCAAGGACATCCGCTACAGCTGGTACAATATCACACAAATTGACTTCTGGGCGTCCAGCCGTGCCATCAAGGGGACACCTCCAGGGGTCCGCGAGGCGGGAACGATCACGGAGTTTCCCTACTTCAGCGCAATCCTGGGCGACCATCACCCCCACCATTTCGCCATTCCCTGGTTCCTGCTGGCCCTTTGCGGATGTCTATCACTGCTGCGCAAGACCATGCGTCTTGGGTGGACAGATCGTGACTTCTTCTGCCTGACATGGCCAGAACTTCTCACCATGGCGTTCATGATCGGGACGGTCTTCGCCGTTAATATCTGGGATGCCGTGGTGCTGGCACCGCTATACGCGGTGGTCATCCTTGTCGCCCGGCGGGGTGTCACTCCCGCCGAGTGGTGGCGGTGGGTCGGTTTTGTCGGGTTCCTTGTTTTGCTTTCCCTGATCGTGGGTGTGCTCTACAATTCGATCCCCGGACGCGCACCGCTTTTCCAGAACTTCAAGTTTTTCCTCCTGGCCATCATGGCCATTTGTCCCGGCTTCATGATCCTTCGTTGGCTTGTTCCGACGCTGGCACCGTGGAAGACCATCCCGATCTGCATCGGCGCTTCGTTGCTGGCGATTATCGTCGGATCACTTCTGTCTCCCGGTGAGGGTGGCCCGGTACCGGTGGGTCAGGGAGCCATTGCCCTCCGTGACCTGAGCTTCTTCATTGTCATCGTCGGTATTGCCGCCTCGTGGACGCTCCTCGGCCGCTCCCCCGCCACTCA
>JAFIGB010000376.1 GCA_020831705.1 Candidatus Sumerlaeia bacterium
AAAGCCGGCCCGGGGTGAATTGGGAATTTGGCCAGGCTAATAAAAACAATAGAGCCGCCCGTAAATCGGGGGGGCTCAACTGTGAGCAGTCCTTGCTGCGATTGGGAGATTCGCTTATTCAACCGCCCCCGTGCAAGGGAATTCGACATCGTCAGGCGTCGAGGTTTCTATTCTCAAACAAATAATGGGAGACCCACCATTCGCGGCCACGGCGGTACCCCCAAAGCTCGGCGCAGGCCATGAAGAAGATGCGCCAGCGTTGGAACCAGAGCTTCCCGTTTCCCTTCCCGGGGGGCGGTTTAATAAGCGAATCTCCCAATCGCTGCAAGGACTGCTCACTGTTGACCCGCCCGTATTTCCGGGCGGCTCTCTTGTTTTCCTTCGCCTGCCCAATTCCCATATGCACCCGGGGCCGGATTTCCCTAGAGAATCCCGACAGCCCCCAGCGAGGACCACACTGATGGCAAAGAAAAAGAACGTCAATGCTCCCGAAATTCTCAACCTGAAGAATTTCATCAAGCAGATCGCGAAGGAAAAAGATCTGGAAATGGACATGATTAAGGAAGCCGTTGAATCGGCGATTTCGAGTGCTGCCCAGAAGCGCTCGAAGGCCTTTACTGATGCCAAGCCCGTCCTCGACCTGGAAACGGGGGAGTTGAGAATTTATGTAAAGAAGAAGGTCGTCATCTCGGTGACCGACGACAAGCACGAGATCGACATTCTTACCGCCAAGGCGCAGAACCCGAAGTACATGCTGGGCCAGGAAGTGGAGGTTGGGATTTCCCCGGAGGAATTCGGCCGCATCGCCGCCCAATCAGTCCGTCAGGGCATTCTCCAGCGCCTTCGTGACGCTGAGCGTGACCGTGTCCATGAGGATTGGAAGGACAAGGTGGGTCAGGTGGTGACGGTGATCGTCCAGCGCCCGGAGCGCGAAGGCTGCATCGTGAACCTTGGTCGTGTGGAATGCCTTCTTCCCCGCAACGAAATGCCCATGGGCGTAAAGTATCGCAACGGCGACCGTCTGCGTTGCCTGATTGTGGATGTGCGTCGTCCTGCAAAGGGCCCGCAGATCATCCTTTCGCGTAATCGCTCCGAGTTGGTGAAGCAGCTTTTCGCCACCGAGGTGAGCGAGATCCACGACGGCACCGTCCGCATCATGGAAATCGCCCGCGAGCCGGGTGTCCGCACCAAGGTTGCCGTTCACTCCACCGACACCAACGTGGATCCGGTGGGTGCCTGCGTCGGCCTCAAGGGTCAGCGCGTGCAGGCAATCGTTCGCGAGTTGAACAACGAGAAGATAGACATCGTTCCCTACTCGCCTATTCCGGAAAACTTCATCAAGTCGGCGCTCAACCCGGCCCAGATCATCAGCATCAACCTCCACCCGGTGGAGAAGCGCGCCGAGGTGGTCGTGGAGCGGGAATCGCTCTCGAAGGCCATCGGCAAGCGTGGCCAGAATGCGAAGCTGGCGGCTCGTCTGACGGGATGGAAGATCGACATTTCCGAGCAGGAAGAGGCCGAAACAATGGCCCGCATCGAGCAGATCAACCTGCGCTATCTCGAGGACTTCCTCACCCAGATCGAGGGACTTTCCGAGTTCATGCGCGAGGTACTCGCCAAGAGCAAGTTCAACTCGGTTGAAAAGCTCGCCGATGCCGACACCGAGGATCTTGCTGTCTATACGCACGACCGCACCGAGCTGGCCGAGGAAATCATCAGCAGCGCCCAGGAATACCTGGAAGGCCTGGAGGAGTTGACCTCAACCAATGATGATTCCGAGATGAGCGAGGATTCCCGCAAGACCCTGAAGTCCGCCGAGGATCTGGCAAACCGCCTCGCCGGAAAGACGGTGTCATTCGATCCCGAACCGCCAGCCGAAACCCCTGAGTCTGAGACTCCCGCCACCCCGGAAGAAGCTCCCCAACCCGAGGAGTAAAGCGGCGGAATCAAACCAGGCCGAAAGCAGGAGGCATCATGTCATCCCAGCGGGATCCTGAGGATCTACTCAGGAAAATAGACGAACTTTGGTCGGACGACAAGTACCACGAGGCCCTTCAACTCGGCCATCAATTCGTGGACCGTTTTCCCAAGGATCCCGCCGGGTGGCATCGCCTCGCCATCCTTCACGTCGGCATCGCCCGCCTCGGCCCCGATGGGGACCACCTTGGCGAGGCCCTGTCGTGCCTGCGCCACTCCATCGAATTGGACCCACGACTTCTGGAGCCCCGTGAGCTCCGGGCGAATCTGCTCATGGCGATGGTTCACCAACCGGAAAGCCCCTTCACCCAGGCCATGGGGAAGGATCAGGTTCTGGAGATGACCATGGCGGAGTTCCTCCTCCTGGAGCGTGATTTCCCCGACGAGGAAGAGGGAAGACTGGACCAGTGGCGCCTCGAATCCGCACGGGCCGCCTTCCTCCTCCAACGCAACCGCAAGCTCGGCACGGCGGACTTCTCAGACACCATCGAGCTATACAATCGCACGAACCCGGAGATCTACGACGCAGGCGACTGGTTCTTCCGCGGGCTGGCCACGCTGGAGGCCACAAGGCCCGATGAGGACCCCGAACTGCTGCGCACCGCCGCGGCATGCTTCCTTCGCGCCCTGGAGGAAGAGAGTTTTCTGCTTGAGGGACGCTACTTCGCCGCCGATGCTCTTCTTCTCCTCGACGAACCAACAGACGAGGAATTTCAACACGCCGCACTCCTGATCCAGGAACTGGAGAAGGCACCGAGCCGTGACTTTATCATCGACGTGCTCAAGCGCCGCCTCGAGCTCCGAGCACAACTGACAGACCGCTCCATCCCCGACTTCTCGGACATGGTGGGCGACGACCCATCGGAGGACACATGATTCTCGTCATCGACAACTACGATTCCTTTACCTACAATCTGGTGCAATACCTCGGCGAACTGGGTGCCGAATTGGAGGTCCTGCGCAATGACGAGGCGACCAGGGAGAAGGTGGAAAGCCTCACGCCCGAGCGCATCGTCATCAGTCCCGGCCCCTGCACCCCCACCGAGGCGGGCCAGTCCTGCGAGATAATCCGAACCTTCAGCGGTCGCCTCCCCATTCTTGGGGTCTGCCTTGGCCACCAGTGCATCGGTGAAGTCTTCGGCGGTAATGTCATCCGTGCTCCCTACCTCATGCATGGAAAGATTTCAGAAATTTCCCACCGCGGCACCGATGTCTTTCAAAACCTCCCCAACCCGTTCATCGCCACCCGCTATCACTCGCTGATCGTGGAACGATCCAGCCTTCCTGACTGCCTGGAGATCACGGCGGAAACGAGCGATGGCCTCATCATGGGCCTGCGGCATCGGGAACACTCCACCTTTGGTGTTCAGTTCCACCCCGAGTCGATCCTGACAAATGAGGGGAAAACCCTCCTCAAGAATTTCATTGATGTCGGCGTGACCCAACTCCAGTGACCAGAACTTCGAAATCATCCTTCCATGTCTATCATGCGGTACAGGCTGCAAAGGCCGTCGTGGTGCGCCGTGGGCCGTCGAAGTGGTGGCATTTTCTGCTGTGGGACCTGGACATGGGAATTGTCCAGCCGGGATCCTGGTTCAGTGGGATGGTCTACCCGGCGCGTTGCGACTTCTCCCCCCGTGGTGATGCCTTCCTCATGGTCGCCTACAAGGGAACCAATGATCCCATTGCATGGACAGTCATCTCGCGCCCACCATCGGTTCGTGCCGACGTCTTCTGGCCCCAGGAAACTGCAGCCCTCGGGGGAGGCCTTTTCGATTCCCGCCTTCCCATCATCTGGCTGAACCTGCGACCGGAAAAAAACCAGGTGGATATACGAACGAAGTGCACCTATGAGTTCGGGTACCTGGATGAGGAACACAAGGGTTACGGAGGACTTCGCGAGCGTCTGATTCGCGATGGGTGGGCTGCCCGGGAAATCAAGGCAGGGGATGCCCTGGGGGGATTGTTCCCCGAAACCGATCCGGAACAGGAAGCCGAGCCGACCGTCACAAGGTGGACGACCTCGCTCCCCAAGACAAAGTTAACCCTGATCCTCGAACACCCCGGCGGTGCCCCTACCGCCCCACCAACAGCACCACCAACCGAGGATCCTGCCGAGAGGCATTATTTCCTCCAAACCCACGGCCATGACCCCATCCCCATCGAGGGGGCAACCTGGGCGGGATGGAACAAGCGGGGGCAGGTCTGTTACCTTGCCGACGGAATCCTTTACACGGCAGAAATAAAGTCGGGTGATGTTGAATCCAAGATCGTGATGGACCTCAATGGGCTCGCGCCGCCAGCGGAGCGGGTCCTGAGGGAATCAAGGTAATCCGAGAAAGGTTCGGCCCCGGATGACTAAAATCACACGCACCTGCTTTGGTTACCTACTGGTGGTTTTATTCATCCTCCCATTCGCCACCGGATGTGGGGGAAGGACACAATCCCACCCCCTGACCTACTGGAACGGAACCCCTTGGGCAAAGGCGTCTGTAAACGGTGTGATTGGAACCTTTCTCATCGACACGGGGGCGAACATGACGGTCCTCGACAGCGAGTTCGCCCAGCGGGCAGGAGTCCGCAGCGACGGCAGGGAAAGAGTACGTTCCACAACGGGCGAAGTGATCCTCGCCACCGGCTGGGCTAATAATATTCAGTTTCTGGGAAGGGACCACGAACGGCGGTATGTGTCGATCCAGGACCTTTCCACATTTCGCGCACCTGGGGGGATTCGCCAATCCGGCCTGATCGGGACCGACCTCCTCCATGGCTACACACTCGTCTTTCAGATGGAGGAGGCATCGGCGTATCTCCACGAGGGCCCAGGTCCTGCCCGGGAGGGACTCGCAGGGTTTCAGTTCGAGATGATCGACGGCATTCCGACGGTTCAGATTGGATTCGGCCGGGGAAATGACATCTTCCGGACCAAGGGGAGCATCGACACCGGCAGTGCCTACGCCGATGAAAGCCTCCTGCACCTTGACACCACACCCGCCATCGCCCGCAAAATACTGGGAACACGGTTTGACCTCCCCCCCGATGACATGACAATGGTCAGGAGCATATCAGGGGTTCGCTCGATTTCGCTCTATGACCATGGCCCTGTCCGGTTGCTCGGGAGGGAATTCGAGGTCGCCCGGATTGCAGTCCATGATCATGGTGAAGGATTTTTCGAAAAGGATGTGGTGCTTATCTCGGGAAATATCCTCGGAATGTACCCCCACATCGAGTTTGACTTTCCCCGCCGACGCGTCTGGGTGGATGCTCCGAGACCGCTGTTGCCCTGACAGGGGACCTGTCAGGTGAAAAATAAAGGAGTGAGACAGGGAATGACTAACATACCGACCCGTTCCGACCTGGTGTTGATACCGAACGCCTCAACTCCGGCCGATCGCTCCATCGAGAAGCGGCGTATACGTAAACATTTCCTGCTCAACGTGATCCGGGAAAACAGCCCGGTTTCCCGTGCTGAAATTTCCAAGCTTTCAGGCTACAACGCCCCGAGCGTCTCCAGTCTCGTCGATGAGTTGGTCGAGGACAACCTGGTCTGGGAGGAAACCGCACGGACAACCGCCCGCGGCCGCAGGCCGGTCCCTGTCCAGATCAATGGTCGCGCGGCATCAGTCGTTGGCATCGATCTTGGCTGGAGCTCCACGGTGGGGGTGCTTCTTGATCTTGAGGGAAATGTGATCAGTACCTTCGAGGCCGACACCTCCAAGTTCAAGGGGGCGAAGGCCAATGTCCGCTGGTTGCGGGAGGTCATTGCGGAGCTTGTCTATGCATCCGACGGCCCCGTTCCGCCGATTTGTGGAATTGGCATCTCCATTCCGGGACTCGTCCCACGGAGGAACCCGGAAACACCGATCATCCTCAAGTCTCCAACGGGGGAAATCAGGGAGCTCCTCTCCAATGAATATAACATCCCTGTCATTATAGACAACGACTCGCGAATGATGGCCATCGGATCCCTCTGGTTCGGCGAGGGACGGAACCACAAGAACTTCGGCGTCCTGAACCTTGGTTACGGCCTCGGATTCGGCATGGTGATGAACGGCAAACCTGTCCGTGGTGCCCGCGGTTTTGCCGGCGAAATCGGACATATCCCTTTCGGCGATGCCCACGCCAAGTGCGGCTGCGGAAGGATGGGATGCATCCAGACCGTTGCCTCGGGCGAGGGGTTGGAGCGCATGGCCCGCGAGGGGGGACTGGATGTAACAGACGTGAAGGATCTTTTTGACCTCGGCAGGAAGAAGAACAAGCAGGCCCTCGAAATCATCGACAAGTTTTCCGACTCACTGGCTCGTGCCATCTCGACCATTTTTAACCTTTATGATCCCGCCGCCCTGATTATCAGTGGCCGTGTTGCCCGTTCCGCCGACATGTACCTCGACGATGTCATCTCCCGGGTTCGCAAGTACACCCTTCCCTCCATCATCGACCCCTCACGTATATCCATCAGCCAGATGGATGTCCGCCTGGGTCCCATGGGTGCCGCCGCGTCCATCCTTCATCGCATCTACTACTCCTCCCATGTGGAGGTTGACAAGGTCATCTGAGGGGTGACTGCATATCCTTGGGGCAATAAGTAGCCCAAATTAATTGGATGTTGAATTAAAGGGGTGCCCGCACCAATGCCCGATCAAATTGTCACCTCCGCCCCCGGCAGAATCTGCCTGTTTGGCGAACATCAGGATTACCTCGGCCTCCCTGTCATCGCCTGCGCCATTGACCTGCGGGTGACGGTGTCTGCAGTTCCATCCAAAAATCCGGGTATGACGATCCACCTGCCGGATGTTGGCAGGAGGGAGCATCTCGACCCGTCCGCCGACCTTGTCTATACACATGATCGTGACTACCTCCCCGCTGCCATCAATGTACTCCGGCGTGAGGGGGCAACCTGGCATCAGGGCTGGGATATACAGGTCACTGGGAATATACCGATCAACAGCGGGACCTCCAGTTCCTCCGCACTCCAGATTGCCTGGTGTTCCTTTCTTCTCGCCGCAGCGGGGGACGAACGGGCCACGGATCCCCAGGAGGTTGCCCGCCTTGCCCATCTGTCCGAAGTCGTGGAGTTTGGATCCCCCGGTGGCATGATGGACCATTATTCAAGCGCCGTGGGGGGGACGATCTGGCTCGACTGCGGTGATTCCCGCAAAATGGAAGTCCTCCCCCACTGCCCGGGGGAATTCGTCCTCGTCGATTCGGGAATTCCCAAGGATACCAACAACACCCTGGGCACAACGCGAAAAAAAGCCGAAAGCATAGACATCAATCCCCGGACCATGGCCGCCATGTCAACGGACCAATACCTCCGCTTTCGGGAAAAACTCCCGGCGGACCTGCGTTCCATCTTCACCGCCAACCGGGAAAATGCCCTCCTGACGAATCTCGCACGCCACCTCCTTGCCAAGGAATGCACCGCCGCCCAGATCGCGGATCTACTCAACGAACACCATATCCAGTTGGCTGAAAATCTCGGGGTCTCCCATCCGGAGATTGACCGGATGATTTACCACGGCATGGATTGTGGCGCCCTGGGCGGAAAGATCAACGGTTCGGGCATGGGAGGCACCTTTTACCTCCTCTGCGAGGGCAATGGCCGCGATATACAACGCGAGTTCACCGCAATGGGCCTGCGGGCATTCCTCGTAAAGGTGGGTGATGGGCTTCGATGCACCAGAAACCAGGACCCATGACAAGAAATGAGCTTCCCGCAGGGCGCCTTCTCCCCCAGGAGGAAGTGCAATCCACATTGGCCCGTCAGCTTCATAATGGGGCCGGACTTGCGGAAACCCTGGGGAACCTTCAGCAGTGGAGTGAATCCGTCGGATACTACGATCACCTTGCCGGGAGAAACACATACCTTTCCTTTTCCTCCGAGGAGTGGAACACCGACCTTCGTCTTCAGGTTAATTACGCCCGGATTGGATATACACCCCCCACCGGAGACCGCCCGGCATGCCCCCTGTGTGCGGAGAACATCGGCACTCCGGGGAAGGAAAAGCTCCGTGTCTATCAATTTGAACTTAATCAACGGGTCTACTTCGCCCACCTGACCCCCTTCCCCCTCCACCCCGGGCATTTTGTCGTCAACAGATGGGAACACCTCCCGATGCATTTGAGTCGGGGGGCGTTTGAGGATGCGGCCACCTTCGTTGAGAAATGCCCGGGGTGGCTGGCCGCATCGAACAGCGATCTCCTGTGGGCGGGGGCATCCGTTCTTCAACATCATCATTTTCAGGCCTTCCCCAACCTGCGCCTTCCCATTCAGGACGCCACGGCGCTCAACACCACAACCATCAACAACACCGTCACATCGATGCTCAAGTGGCCGTGTCCGTCCCTCCGTCTATACGGGAAAACAGGGGAAGTCGTGGAGACGGCATTCCGGCTCCTGCAACAGTGGAAAAAACCCGAGCCGGGCAAACGGACCTGCAATTTCCTGATGGAATCCATCCCCCATGGGAAAGCGTGTCTACACATAATCCTTCGTCATTCGGACCACCGCACGCACCCGGATCTGCTCCCCATCAAAAGCGAGGGGGTCGGCATTATTGAAATGGCCGGGGAATTGATACTTCCTCCACGTCCGAACATGACCCCCGAGGAAAACAGGGACTACTTTACCTCCATTGGCGGCGACCTGATCCCCCGCCTCATCGGTCAAAATTCCCCTCCGCCCCATCTCGCCACCGCATTTTTTCAGACCATCAACTGGAATTGAAAAACCCCCTCCCGGACGAACCGGAAGGGGGCGAATGTATGACCTGGTTGCTACAGAAACAGCGGTCGATCAGTTGTACATCAGCCAGTCCTCAGCCGAAGTCGGTGCCTCGGAGGGAAGAGCGGACTCGAAGCCAACAACGATGTCATCAAAGAGCACATCAACAACACCAAGGGGATACGGGTTGGGGTCGGGTTCGTTGTTTGTCTCGAAGCCAACAATAATACGGGTGATGTTGGTCAGGTCGGTATTGTCGTTATACGGAGCAGCGCGACCATCCCAGCGGTCTTCGCGCCAGGGGCTGTTGCCTCCCCATGCGGGTGAACCATCAGCATTAAGGGGCTCAACACCATCTGTTTGAAATGGCATAATAATGACAGACCAATCATCGATCTGCGGCCATGTGAAGCCGTACCCAAGGGCGCGGCGACCGTTGCCATCAACCAGCCAGAACTTGCTGGCGGGGTTGAGACCGGCCATTGTCGAGTTTCCACGAACGCTGAGCTTCACATAAGCGGCCTCGCTGAAGTCCATCGGCGCGGGAAGCTCATTCTCAACGGCGAAGCTGATCCAACGGCCAGTGACCTCGGCAGAAACCTCAAGGGACTGGGAACCATGGAGGGAATCGGTCGAAATAGCAGCGGTCGTTCCGGCACCAAAACGCTGGGGCCAGGCAGCAGCAGCGGCTGCAGAGTCCGTGTAGGTTTCAAAATCGTTAATCACGGTCTCGTTCAGCAGACCCGATTCCGAACCAATACGGAGGTTGTCGAGCTGGAAGACTGTCGTTCCATTTTCAACCTCACCGGGATTGAGAATGTTGTATCGAACTCTTGCAATGCTGCGCAGGTTGGCAGCACGACCCTGGGCCACCCAGCGGCTCTTCTGAATTTCAGAAAAACGAAGCTCGCGGGTATCCCAGTCTGTGGATGCATTGGTGAGGGCACCGTAATCAAGGTAACGGAAGACATATCCATTATCATCGACAAACTGAATGACCATCAGCAGGGAGGGGTTCTCGTCGATGACCTTGATGTCGTACTTGAACACTTCCGCAGACGTCAGGTCGAGGGGGGTGTCGAGGACCTTCTCAATGATCGCGTCCTTCAGCCATTCACTGGAAGCTTCGTGGTTGTACGTCACTTCCAGCGAACTGGAACCCTGGGTGGAATCGGACACATTGGCGAGGGTGATGGAATCACCGGATGCTACATTGATGGTGTAATCGGTATTTTCGGCACCATCAATGAGGATTTGGGCGGAAGCGGTAGTGACCAGCGCTGCCACCATGGCGAGGGAAAAAATCTGCTTTTTCATGGGGCTCTCCTGTTTGGTGGGATTAAATTTAATCTCCAATTAAAAGGACTAAGGACCATGCCCGCCGAAGGCAAGAGAAAAAGTGCAGAAAATCAGATCGCTCCAATTTTTCCCCAAAAACTGACCTTCCCACACGAAAAAATCCCCCGGATCCAGTAATCAGGGATCCGGGGGAAGGGGGGCTTACGGTTGAAGTGGAGGCTTCTTTACTGAACAAGCCACCCACTTGGCTGGGGTCCCGGTTCGTCCGTTTCGAGAAGGAAATCCAGCGTGCGCCCCATGATTTGGGTGCGCTTGTCCTCCCCGGCGATCGTTTCGAAGGGGAACCCGAGATAGATGACCCGTGAGTCGCCTGCGTACTGAATACCAGCGGTCGGGCCATCGGGGGTGGTGTCTTCGGGAACCGTGGAGACGGCCTCGTCAAAGTAGATCGTCCCCGAGTTTTGGGCGGTGACCTTGTCGAGGTGGATGCTGTCAAAGCGCATTGTGCTCCCCGAGATGCTGCCCGGGCCGGGTGTCGGCCAAAAGGTGCCAGGGTTGTTTGGGATGTCCTCCCAGACAATCTGACGCCAGTCGGTGAAGTCCAGCGTCGTCCATTCATTGACAACCAGTGTATTGTCCGAATTTCGCAGGCAAATCCTCACCCTGTTTCCGGAACCATCACCACGTACCCAAATCGAGAAATCCGATGCTGCTGTAAACTCGGTAAGGGCGGAGTTATAGAGGCGAATGAAGTCGCCGCCGGATCCCCAGATGTAATGCAGTTGCCCCGAGCCGCTCCCTGAATAGACAGGCGAGGAAACGATCTGGAAGGTGGAATCGGGGTCGGCATTGGATTGACCGGAGAATGTCGGGTGCCGCCAGCCACCCATGGAATCGAAGGAATCCACCACGTTGGCGCCGGAGCCGGCTCCGTATAGAAATGCCTCCTGGCTGCCACCGGCGACCTGAAGGATATCCGGTTCATGAACACGGTAGGGAACACCCGGCCCGTCGCCGAAACGGATGTTTCCAAGTCCCGCAAAGATGGAGGAAGGATGGGGGACAACCTCGGTGAGGTTCGAACCCTGTTGGACGTAATTCATCCGCAGGTTGTTGGTGGCAAATCCCGCCTGGTTCAATCGGTTCAGATCCCAGGCAATGGAGGCACCCGACATGAAGAGACGGCCACCGTTGGAGATGTAGTTCGCCAGATTATTCCGGGTCGTTGTCTTCAGGGCGGTGTCATCGGTGGGATCGGCGGTGCTGACCTCCGCCTGGAGGCCACCAATCCAAATCACGGCATCGTAGTCGAGGAGCGAGATCTGATTCGCATCCACGGCGTCATGCTCGGCGGAATCGAAGGCAACCACCCGGTTGGAGGCGTCGATGGCACGTCCATGTTCGACAATATAGTCGTAGGAATTCATTTCCTCGACAAACTGGCGGTAAAGGGTGCTGCCAGTGTGAGGGGTGCGCACGCGCGTGGCGATGTCCGTCTTGTCGAAGCCATTGACCACCAGCACACGGGGGGTGCTTTCCGATGTGGGCAACTTCACGGCGAGGGTTTCGGTGGGGAAGCTCACGCCCCCTGCGTTGGTCGCCGTGACGTAAAAGTAATACGTCTTCCCCGGCTCAAGCCCGTCTATAACCGTGCTGGTTCCCGTGACGGAATTCCCGGGGGGGAAGCCGCGCCCATGGGTTGACTGGTGGACAATATAGCCGGTCGCAGGGCCTGCATTTCCCGTTGCCGGTCCGGTTGGTGGTGCCATCCATTGGAGGCGCACTGAAGACGAGCTTTCCGCTGTAACGCGAAGGTTCCGTGGTGGTTCGGGAAGCAAAACCCCTGATCCACCATATTCGCTTTCGAAGAACTTCACGATGCCCTGATAGATACCGCGGGCCAACATGCGGCGGAACTTCGGGTCGTGATAAACGGCCATGTCCCGGGCGTTGTCATGGAAGAGCCATTCGCCCAGGAACACGGGAATCCCCCCACTGTTGTTGGGATTCACCTCACCGTATTGTCCCGAGCGCAGCGGGTTGCTGTTCACGACGAAATCCCCGCCGTAACCATTCTGAAGGTTCAGGACGATCTGGTCATGGATGGCGCGGCGGTAACGATCGTGGATGGTGCCTTCGTAGCCGCTGTATAGATAGCTGATAATGCCGCGTGCGGTGCCTGCAGCCGTGGCATTCGTGTGGTTTGCCAGGGCAACGTGCTGCTGGGCAGGGGCGCCGTAGGCGGTGGAGGCGGAACGGAGCCAGTCCGCAAAACGGGGACGGCCGCTCCAGCCCGCGCTTTCGTCATTCGTTGCATTACGCTGGTGGACGGTTGTTGGTGCCCCGGAGAACTGCATGTGATAGACAGCTTCCTCGTCGTAACGGCGGAAACCGCTCGTACCGATGCCGCTCCGATCGATCAGGCCCATGCCACCGCCAAAACGAACGGCATCAGCAGAGACGAAATGGTCGTCCGATGTCGACGAGTTCGAAAGCACGACCTGTCCTGACTCGGGGTTGCGACCCTCGTCAAAATAATAGCGCCCGATGAAGACCCAGGTGAAGCGGTAGCGCCGCTGGTCCAGGAAGTAATCTGTATAGCCGCCCGCGTGATAGATCCGGTAATGGGCCTCGGGGGCACGGTTGGTAAAGGCGGAGTGGGAAACGTAGACGTTATAGAACCCTGATTCAGGGATCGTCGGAATCCAAGTGGCTGTCGCTGTTGGGGCGCCAACAGTACAACGGACAATCCGGTTGGTGCCGAAGCTGAACGGATTTTCCGCCTGGGATGTCGTGTTTGTTCTGGTGTAGGGAGCATGGCCGTTGGCAAACCCGGCAAGACTGCTCGTCTGCCATTCACCGGTCTCGACGTAATCCGGTGCGCCATCGTCATTGTCGACGATTACCATGTGGGGATTGGGATCCGGTTCCCTCACATTAAAGACGGTGGCACCGGCATTTTGCAGGTAAGCATGGACATATTGGTGGACAAGGTCGGCGTTGGACATGTCCTCGATATTGTTGTGGACGAATGCGCGCTGGAGACCCCACCAGCCATTGTTCGAGCTGCGATAGGTCCAACCGTGACCGGCATTCATGTGCACGACCCGGTTGGAGAGCGACCCGGATGGGCGACCGACGGCAATCTGGCCGAACTGCTTGTCCACGGGCTCGACGTTTTTATCGCCCGATGGTTCCACGGTGTCGGGGATGAAAAGCTCGGGGAAGGGTTCCGGTTCCGGCTCGAAGTATCCAAGGGGAAGAAATTTCCCCGTTTCCGAATCGCGGGCTTTGAGGGTGAACCCATACACGGCCAGGTCGAAAAGGCTATAATCGAGGTCGCGGACCAATTTTTCAAAGGCAGTCCGCCCCTGCCGGATCTCGGCAAGGTACGATTGGGGCAGGTCGAGAAGGATCTCCGCGACGCCGCTTTCGCTGACCTTCACCGAATGAAGGCCCGTGCCCGCCGGGAAAATGGCTTCCGCACCATGGAGTTCCTTTTGAATCGGGGAAGGACCGTTGATGAGCAATTGCACCACGGCCTCCACCTGATCCTCAAGGGGTGCATCCTCATACATCTTCAGGGCGTTATCGGGGACAATAACATGGTCCTCACCGGACGGGAAGACCAAATAGGGGGGTTGGGGTGGTTCCGCCGCAGAAACGGCGGGTGCAAATGATGCCGCCAAACAAACACCAGCGGATAAAATCAGTGAAAATGGAAAAAATGAGCGCATAAACGGAATCCGGCCTCCTCGTTCCGGCGGCAGAAGCTTTGTCGCTCCAAAGGCACAACGCAACGGTTTCCGACCGGGTTTGATCACCAACAATGGTGATATTACAAATGCCCCGGCACAAACCGGTGCATCAAATCACATTCTTAATCAAATAGAAGATATAAATGAGGAAAAGTACCACCCCAATCCAACGGGGGAAGTAGTCCTTCGACATGTAGGCCGCCGCGCGAAAGACGATCAGCGATCCCAGCATGACCGGGAAATGAAGGGTAAAGAAGATCGGATCCACCCGCAGGGACACTGCCGAGGCCGCCGCACCCGTCACAAAGAGCACATTCAGAATGTCCGCCCCAATGATGTTCCCCACCAACAGACCCGGTTGCTTGCGAAGTACACAAGTAATCGCCGTTACCAACTCGGGAAGGGAAGTTCCAAAGGCAATGAGCGTCGCTGCAATGACCGCGGGGGGAACTCCCCACCGTTCCGCCAGCACCCGCACGGATTGAATCATCACATGGCTGGAAAAAATCACCAGCACAATACCAAGAGCAAGAAGTCCCGCCGCCCACCAGAGGGACTGGGGAGCCTCTTTCACCGTCTACTCCAATTCCACCACACGCCCCTGCTGCCGAGCCCAGTAAAAGGAGACCAAAAGGTAGATTCCCAGCAGGGCGATGAAAAAGAAGCCAATAAACCGGGGAATGACGGGGTTTCCGTCGCCATCCCGGAAGGGAAGGCAAACCAGGATCAGCAATACCCCTGCACCCAGCTGAACCCAGCCGTGGCGGTTGAGGAGGAATCGGTCGATGGGGATGCGCGTCATCATGCAGGCCAGGCCGAAAATCAGCGCCGTATCGCAGATAATGCTCCCCACGGAGTTGCCAAGGGCGAAATCGGGCATCCCCTTCCACGCTGCCAGAACCGAAACGGCCATCTCCGGCATGGTGGTTCCCAGGCTCACCACGGTGGCCCCCACAATTGCGGGAGGAATGCCGAGATTCTTGGAAAGGGCCACGGCGCCGGTCACAAGCCAGTCGGCCCCCTTCGCCAGGGCAGCAATGGCCACAGCAAGAATCAGAAGGAGGAGTGCGCTGGGGAGACCGTCAAAAAGATGATCAGGAAGGATGTATTCCAAGGGCTTGGGTGCACTCCATTATTCGCATCAACTTCGGGCGACAGGAGAATCCCTGCACTCCTCCACCGCAAGAGAAACCAAGGGAGAATCACCCTTGGCACGGTTGGTGGTTGGGTGAATCCTTCACCGCCGCTTCAGGAGGGCGGCAAGCCACCATGCAACCAGTCCTTATCCAAGTTACAGACACCTTCTTCGTGGGAACCTACGGACTGATGATCGTCCTTGGAATGATGCTCGGCCTCGGGCTTGCCTCGATGTTGGGAAAAATTCGCGGCTTTTCCTCCGACAGCTTCTTTGACCTGCTTTTCATTGCCATTATCTGCGGATTCGTCGGCGCCAGGATCCTTTTTATCCTTACGGACCTCCCGGGGTTTGTCCAGGATCCCATGGCGTACCTCCTCTCGCGCAGTGGCTTTGTCTTCCTCGGCGGACTCATCTTTGCCGCCGCCGCGTGCGCATTCTATCTTTACAAGAAAAAGTTACCCATCCTGAAGATGGGCGACCTGGTCCTTCCCTGCGTCGCATTGGCACATGCCTTCGGGCGCTTTGGGTGCCACTACGCAGGTTGTTGCTTTGGAGGCGACCATGACGGAGCGTTTTCCATACGCGTCCCCCGTATAGACCTCCCCGATGGCACCATCTGGCCGAATGTCTTTGTGGAGCACGCCGAGATGGGAAAAGTCGCCTGGGACAACAGCCAATCCCTTCCCGTCTGGCCCGTGCAGTTAATGGAGGCCGGGGGGTTGCTCGTCATCGCCGCCGCCCTTGTTCTCATCTTTCTCAACAGACCACGGGTCGGCCTCGTCTTCGGGCTGTATCTGGTCAGCTACTCCGCCCTGCGATTCGTCCTGGAATACCTTCGGGGCGACGAATTCCGCGGGTACATCATCCCCAACATGATCTCCACTTCCCAGGGCCTTTCCATCCTGCTCCTTGGCCTTGGGGTCTGGGTGATTCTCCATTCACGAAAACAACCCCGGTGGGAGCTTCCCGAGGAGGAACAGCAACCTGCTGCATCTGACGAAAAGGAAGCCACCACCACGGCAGACAAGATTCGCAGGCGCCGCCGCAAAAAGAACCAGGGATAACCCTCCCCCCGCTGTCTATACAACCTTGGGCAGTGACAACGCCGCCACGCATTCCACATGATAGGTTTGCGGAAACATGTCCACCGGCGTGACCTTTTCAAGGACATAACCGGCAGCAAGCGCCGCCTCCAGATCGCGGGCCATCGTGGTCGGGTTGCAGGAAACATACGCCACCCGCGGGGCGCGAAGGTCCAGCAACTGGGCGAGGGCCTTCTTGTCCATTCCACTGCGCGGGGGATCGACGACAAGCCTGTCTATACGCCCCTCGACGGCATTGAGGAGCACGGGGAGCGTCAACCGCATGTCCCCCGCCAGGAACGTGGCATTTTCAATTCCATTGCGGGCGGCATTGCTGCGGGCATCCCAGATTGCCTCCTGGACGATCTCGATGCCGTAGAGCTCGCTGACCATCTCCGAGCAGAAAATGCCGATGGTACCCGTCCCGCAATACGCGTCGAGCAAACGCTCGCTCCCCGTCAACTGGAGCGCCTCGGCGGTAATTTCGTAAAGCTTCTCCGCGCCCCGGGTATTCGTCTGGAAAAAGGAGGCGAGGGACACCTGGAAATGAAACGGCCCGAGTCGCTCATCGAAGGCCTCCGCACCCTGCTGGTCCAGTACACGGGAGGCCCGGGCGACATCGCTTTTCCCGTCATTCAGCCCCCAGCAAAGGCCCTTGAGCGCCGGTTCGGCATCAAACAGCGCCTTCGCCATCGCCGGGAAATCCATCGCCTCGTTGCCCGTCAGCAACATGGCCAACAGCGCCTGCTCCTCCACACTCCAGCGCACCACCAAATGGCGAAGCGTCCCCTCGTGAATCCGTGGATTCCACGCCGTCAGCCCCTGACGTCGGCCCTCCTCAACGGCAGCACGAAGCACCCGCTCCGCCGCCTCCGGTGCGAGCCAGCACTTCTCCACATCGAGAATATTCCGCCAGTTGCCCGGTTCGTGAAAGCCGGAAACCAGCTCGCCGCCCTCCGGCTTCGCGAAAGTAAACTCCATCTTATTGCGATATCGCCACGTATCGGGGCTGGCAACCGTCTCCTCCACATGGATCTCCGCGTGATTGGGCAACGGCCGCAACGCGTCCAACACAATATGACGCTTCCAATGGCGCTGGGCTTCAATCGTCAGATGCTGAAAGGAACACCCGCCGCAGGTGGTAAAGAGGGGACACGGGGGATCGACCCGCTCGGGGGACCGTTCCAGCACCTCCACCAACTCGGCTTCGCCCCAGGTTTTCTTGCTCTTGGAAACCCGGACCTTCGCCCGTTCCCCCGGCGCGGCGTATTTCGTAAAGAGGACAAACCCTTCATGACGCGCCACCGCTCCCCCGCCGTAGGCGAGGGAATCAAAAGTGACCTCAAGAACTTCCCCCTTCTGGGGCCTTCGTGGCAGGGCTGGCTTATTGCTGATTGTCGGATCTCCTTGTTGCACCCAATTGGCCCCGAGAGCGTCATTCCACAGGCAACCGTGGTCAAGGAAACAGGGGAGGGGGGTGGCTTTCACCAAAAGGATCAATGAAATATCGACCGAGGAACATGCTGAGGCAGGGGTCGGACCAATAGAGGGATGTGCTGGCATCCCTGCCGGGGAAAAGGCCCCGAGGCGCAGGTCCCCGCAAGGGATCCCACAATATACCCTCCACCGGAGGCATTGTCGGACCCACTGCCGGGGTCCGGTCTTCGTCTACTCACGCAACCCACCGTTGAAACGGTGGGCTACGATTGTTTCGTCCCTTCCGGGACGTATAGATGGTTCGTGAGATCCAGATTGTCCTATTGAAATACTCAGGAAGTGAGCGCCAACAATCTGCTCACAACAACATCAACCCGGCGGGCAGGGATGCCCACCCTCCCTTCTGATGCTGCCGCCTAATTGGTCCCGGCAGGGACCCAACAGTTGTAGCCCCGCGCATTCATGCCGGGGGAAAAGGTCCCGAGGTGCCGGACCCCGGGAGGGGTCCCACAATATAACCTCCAAAGGAGGCCTTGTCGGACCCACTGCCTGCGTCCGATCCTTGTCTACCCACCAATAACCAACCCGACGGGCAGGGATGCCCGCCCTCGCGAGTGAGCAACCGGCCGATCATCGGTACCGTTTATTTGCAATTTCGATGGTCTTCCTGTTCGTCACAGGTGGCTCAGAATTTTAACTTATTCAAGGGCGATTTTGTGTCGAGTTATCTCTGGCCACTTCAAATCCCGGGACCCATCCCCGTGGTGATTAACCATTCAATTGATCCCTTTATTATCGTCCCATGCTTGCTGGCCGGGAGGGGTGGGGGGGGATGGGACGTCATGGCATGGGAAATGCCCTTGATCACCGGTGGGATGATGAAGAGAGTCTCCCGGCCATTCCAAGGGTGGCGGCGTTGCCGGGAGTGTGACGCCGAGCCCCAACATTCGAGGAACCAATCGCTGATGAAAAAGAATTACATCTTTTCCCCCGGTCCCACAGAAGTCCCCGCAGAAGTCCTCCTTGCGGGAGCACGTCCCACGATCCATCACCGCACCGCTGACTTCCCCCCCATTTTTGAGAGCTGCCAGGCAAAGCTCCGCAAGGTCTACGTGACCAAGAACCCCATCGCGGTTCTTTCCTCCTCCGGAACGGGCGCTGTCGAGGCCGCCATGGTCTCCACATGCTCCCCCGGCGACAAGGTTGTCGTCTTTAACGGCGGCAAGTTTGGTGAACGCTGGGTCAAGATCGGCAAGGCATACGGCATGAATGTAATCTCCCTGGAGTCCGAGTGGGGCAAGCCCCTGGACCTCGATCTCCTGGCCGAGACGCTGAAGGCCCATCCCGACACCCGCGCCGTTGTTGTCACCCAGACGGAAACCTCCACCGGTACCGTCACCGACATCAAGAAGCTCGGTGAGATTGTCTCCAAGACCGACGCCATTTCCATTATCGACTGCGTCTCCTCCTTCGCCGCGGAAAAGCTTCCCCAGGACGAGTGGGGCATCGACATGGTCTGCACCGGCTCCCAGAAGGCACTCATGATGCCCCCGGGACTCGGTTTCGCCTCCATCAGCGACAAGGCCAAGGCCGCCATGGACACCGCCAAGTGCCCGTGCTTCTACCTCGACCTGCGTCGTTACCTGAAGACGATGGATTCCAGCGACACACCGTTCACCCCCGCCGTGAACATGTTCTATTCGCTGGACAAGGCCCTCGACCTGATTCTTGAAGAAGGCATTGAAAGCACCTGGGCACGGCACATGGTTCTTTCCCGCGCCGCCCGCGCCGCCATTGTGAAGCTGGGGCTGACGCTGTTCAGCGAGCGTCCCTCCGTGGTCGTTACCGCCGTCAACCTTCCCGACGGTGCCGACTGGAAGAGCTTCAACGGCCAGCTCAAGTCCCGCGGCATTACCATTGCCGGTGGTCAGGATCATGTGAAGGGGAAGATTTTCCGCTTCGCCACCTTGGGCTACTACAATGTCTTCGATGTTGTGACCGTCATCAGCTCCATCGAAATGGCCCTCGCTTCCACCGGATACAAGTTCGAGATGGGAAGCGGTGTTGCTGCCGCCATGGAAGTCCTGCGGGCGTACGATCCGAAGACGGGCTGGGCTGCCGCCGAGGAAGCCACACGGGACATGGAACCGGTTCCTGCTCTTTTGGGCTGACCCAGGGTACAGATCGACCCACTTTTCGCCCCGGACTGCCAGCCAGTTCGGGGCGATTTTGCTTCATTTCGGGTCTCAAATTGTCCCGAAGCCCGATTTTTCCTGTAATCGTCAAAACTCAGGGGTTTTGAAGTGTTAATTCCCGGTATCCCCGAGTTGCGGAACACACCCTCGAGAGTGTATGTTTACTCCAAGCAATGGGCGAGTTTGCGACTCCCCGTTGTTGGCTCTCTTGCCCGGAGTGTCACCGGCGCCTCTTTCGGACGGTCGGCATAGCCGATGTGAATTGAAAGAATCTGGGGCCGATCCCGGGACAGCCACTCCCCTCAAACGCAACCTTCCAACAGCGCGGGGCCGGTCATCTTCCGGCCCCGTCCCGCCTTTTGTGGGGCATGATCATTTTCAGGTTGAACGTCAGCAGGCCTCAGCGCCGGTCATTTCGCAGGTTGAGAATGAAATCCTCAATCCCCTTGAGCCGTTCGAGAAGATCCTTCTCCCGGGAGAGCAGTGCCCGCGTATCGGGAATTTGCCGCGACAGGAGGGGATTGGGAACCATGTTTCGCAGTTCCTCCCGGGTGATCTTTTCCCGGTCACCGGTCAGTGTTAAAATCTCCTCAAGGCTGGGGAGGAACATTGACAGGTCATTGTTGATCGAAACCGCCAGATGGAGCCGGGTGAAGGCCTCGGCCAATGCTTCGGGGCGCTCGAGGTCCGGATTGTAAAATTGCAGGACGTCTGCCAGGCGCTCGGGGCGGTCGGAACTGGCGTGAATCGTCGCGGCGGCGAGACGGAATTCCGCGAGGATGGCCTCGCCCAT